>NZ_JAFRFW010000971.1:0-11944 GCF_017434145.1 Saccharopolyspora sp.
CACCACGCAGCCGAGCAGCGCGATGCGGCGCTGTTTCCACAGCCTGAGCTGGTCGCGCACGGCGCTGCCGCCCCCGTGCTCGACGGGGCGCCGGGACACGGCGAACCCGGCGGGAATCGACGGGGCGGAGACGGCCACGATCCCCGCGCCCACCACGGCCGCGGCGAGCAAGTGCCACAACACATCGACGCCTGCGCGGGTGAACACCAGCCCGAGCACCGAGCCTGCGACGGTTCCGGCGCTGAAAGTGCCGTGCAGCTGCGGCATCAGCGGTCTGCCGGCGATCCGTTCGATCTCGGCGCCCTCGATGTTGGTGGCGATCTCGAACGAACCCATGCCGAGCCCGAACAGCAGCAGCCCGCCGAACGCGCCGGAGGGCAGCTGCAGCGCCGTGCTGCCGCCGAGCGTGGCGAGCCCGGTGACGACCAACGCGGCGCCACCGGTGATAACCGCCTTGGTGCCGAACCGCCGCACCAGCGCTCCGGCCGAGAGGATGCCGGTCATCGAACCCGCCGACAGCCCGAACAGCACCAGCCCCATTTGCGCGGTCGAGGCGTGCAACGACTCCCGGATCGCCGGGGTGCGGGTGACCCAGGACGCCAGCGATATCCCGACGAAGCAGAACACCGCCTGCAACGCGCGGCGGCGGGCTCCAGTGGACGAGCCGCAGGCGAGCTGCCCGGCGGGAGCGAAGTGGTCCGGCATGATTCCGTTCCGTGAGAACTGCGATTTCGCTGGCGAGGTCGGCCGATGTGTACGACCGTACGCTAGATGCGTACGATCGTACCTATAGGCTGTCGAGGTGATGTTCCCGTCCGCGGCGTCGCGTGCGACCGTGTTCGGCCACGGTGTGCGGCGAATCGGCGACGGAGGTGACCGAACCCATGGGCAGAGCCCGGCGCTTCGATCCGGATCGGCGCACGCGGATCATCGATGCGGCGCTGGCGACCATCGCCGAGGACGGCGTGGCGGGCACCTCGCACCGCAAGGTCGCCGCCCGCGCGGACGTCCCGCTGGGTTCGATGACCTACCACTTCGCCGACCGGGAGGAGTTGCTGCGGGCGGCCTTCTCCCGGTTCTGCGCCACGATCAGCGGCCGGTTCGAGGACCGGCTCACCGCCGCGCGCGGACCGGAGGAGGCGCGCGAGGCCGTCGTCGGCATCATCCACGAAGACGTCTTCGCCACCCGTGACGGCCTGGTGCTCACCCACGAGCTCTACGCGTTGGCCGCGCGCGAACCCGCCTACCGCGATCTGGTCGCGGACTGGATGAGCCACAGTCACAAAGCGCTGCGCAGGCACTTCGGTGCGCACGTCGCCAGGGAGATCGATGCGCTCATCGAAGGGCTCACGATCCACCGGTCCTTCGGGACCCGCGCCTACGATCGCGGACTCACCCGCGACGCCCTCCGCAGGATCACCTCGTCCCCGGAGGCTGCGGGCTGACGCCGGTTGTGACGCCTCGGCCCGGCGAAGCGCGCCGCGCGGGCTCTGCCGATCTCGTGGTCGTGATCTTCGCGGCGCGTTAGTCTGATGTCTTCGATCTTCGTAACGGCGATCTTCGGACGGCAGGGGGCTCGGCGGTGACCCGGAACGACTTCGAAGGCTCAGCGGACGCGGTGGTGCAGGCCGGGCACGTCGAGGGCGGGATCCACTTCTCGCTGCCGTCGCGGCCCGCGCCGCATCCGCCCAGGCAGATTCGCCCGCCGACGCGCAACTACACGAACAACGAGCGCCAGCTCCGCGAGATCACCGAGGCCGCGCGGTTCACCGGCGAGCCGGGCGGCGAAGCGCCGCGCTTGATCGTGCTCCGCGGTGCGGCCGGTGGCGGCAAGAGCGAGACCGCGTTCCAGTGGGCCGGCGAGCACCACGAGGATTTCCCGGACGGCCATTTCTACGCGCGGTTGTCCGGGGCGGCGGGGGAGTCCGGTTCGGAAAGCGAGTGCCTGCGCGATTTCCTCATCACGGTCGGCTACGCGGTGAACGAGATCCCGGAGACCTTGCAGGGGCGCGCGAACTACTTCCGGTCCTGGAGCACGGGCAAGCGCGTGGCGGTCGTCGTCGACGACGCCGTCACCGCCGCGCAGGTCCGCTGGTTGCTGCCGGGACTGGGGCGCTCGGTCGTGCTGGTCACCGAGGCAGGTCCGCTGGCGGCGCTGCGCGCGCGGGAGAAGCCCGCGTTCGTCGAACTCGATCCGATGAGCCCGGAGTCGGCGCGGCTGCTGCTGCGGCGGATCCTGGACGAGGACGATCCGCGGCCGCAACGGGAACCCGAGCAGCTCGACGCGCTCGTGCAGCGGTGCGAGGGATCGACGCTGGCGTTGTGCGTGGCGGGAGCGCTGCTGGCGCAGCGCCCGACGCGCCCGATCGACTGGCTCGTGCGCGAACTGTCCGATCAGGACCGCCGATTGGCCGTGCTGTCCCGCGATGAGTCCCTGTCGGTGAACGCGGTGCTGAACACGGCGGCCGATCGCCTCGACGAGCGAGCACGCCGGCTTTACACCGCGTTCGGCGACCATCCCGGTTCCGGTGACGTCAGCGTGGCCGCGCTCGTTGCGGTGCTGGAGGAACGCGAGGACGACGTCCGGGAGGGTTTGGACCGGCTGTTGGACGCGAGGCTGGTGCAGCAGAGCGCGCCGGATCGGTTCTTCGTGGACGGACTGGTGCGTGCCCACGCGCGCCGGTACCACAGCGATCCCGGGGCGTCCTCGCGGTTCGTCCAGTTCTATGTGGACGGTGCGATCCCGGCGGGCAACGCCGTCATGCCGCAGCGCGGATGGCTGCAGCGGATCTGGCCGGACCTCCGACTGGGCAGCGTGCCGCCGGACCCGGAGGCGTGGCTGGCGGCAGAGCGCGTCAACATCCGCGCAGTGGCCGAACTGTTGCGGGACGGCGGCGATGAGCGGGTGGGCCCGCTGGCGGTCGCGGTGTGGCCGTTCCACGAGCGGGCCAAGCACCTCGATGACATGGACGCGGTCAACGACTGCGCGGTCGCCGTCGAGGAAAGCCGGGATCACGACGCGAATCGGCTCGTGGCCGGACTCGCGCTGGTGCAACGCGGATTCGCCTTCCGCCACCGCGGTGAGCGCGACAAGGCCGCCGAAATGTTCGCCCGTGCCAACGAGATGGCGTCCGAACACGGCGAGCGCGACCTGGCGGCCACGGCCGTCGAATCGCTCGGGCTGGTCCGGCGGGAGCAAGGCGACCGCGCTGCGGCGCACGAGCTGCTGCTGCGGAATCTCGCCATGGCCCGGGAAATCGCCGACGCACGCCGCACGGCCCTGGCGAAGATGCATCTCGGGTCGGTGGAGTCGCCGGAAGCCGCCGTGGGGTTGCTGGACGAGGCGATCGAAGCGTTCCGGTCGCTGCCGCGCCCTGACCTGCACAACGAGCACAAATCGTTGCTGTGGCGAGGGATTCGGCGCGTGGAGTTGCAGCGTCCGGACGAAGCGCGCACCGATCTCACCGCAGCGTTGCGGCACATGACCGAGGAGAACCGGCACTTCGAGATCGCGCAGGCGCACGCCGCGCTCGCCCGGTGCGCCGTCGCCGCCGGCGCCGTGGAGGAGACGCGCGAGCACTTCACGCGCTCGGCGTCGATCTACCGCACCTGGGGCTTCTTGGACCAGGCCGAACAGGTGCAGGCGGAGCTGGACCGGAGCTGACCGCCCTTCCCGACCGGCGGGGGTCAGCTCGCTTCGACAGCTGCGGTCACGTTCCGGCCGCCGAGCCCGAAGGTCACCGTCGCGGGCATGTCGTGGACGCACTCGTCCGCAGCGACCCACGCGTGCAAGAACGCGGCGTAGGCAGGCGCCAGCTCGTCCGGGCCGGTGAATCGCACCTCCGCGACGTCGAGACCACCGACGACCCAGCGGCCCGCGGCATCCCTGGTCGCCGCCAGCACCGCCGTGGGACGCCGGGCGAGCGTGCCGCGGATCCATTGCCCCGGATCGGCGCAGCGGCCGTCGTCGAGCAGGATTTCGGCCCACTCCAGCCAACGCCGGGACGTTTCGGACGTGGTCGCCACGAGCACCGCCTCGGGCGGCAGCCGGGTCGCGTCCCGGAGTGATTCGGCCGGAAACCGGGTCACGACAGCGTGATCCCGGCTGTCACCGAATCCGAGGTGCACGATTTGGCCGATCGGCTCCGCATTCGCAACATCGGGTAGTGGTGCGGTGGTGGTCTCGGCCGGGAACGCAGGTTCGTCGAGTCCGAGCTGGCCGTACACGCTGGAGCGCAACAGCCGCGCCGATTCCCCGGGAACCGACGTGGTGTGCGCGGTGATGGACGAAAAGCGCTCCGGATCGTGCGCGGTGATCGCCGATTCGAGCTGAGCCGGCAGCTCGCCGTCCGGGTCGAGTCGCGGTGCGGTCCGCAGCAGCCGGGCGATCGGGGAGGCCGGGTCGACCGCTTCCACCGGAGCGGATGCCAGCAACACCGGAACGCCCAGCGCCGCTGCGTAGAACGTGACCGAACCGTGGTCGCCGATGGCGAGGTCCGCGGCGACGAGCGCGGCGCGCCAGCCTTCTTCCGGAGGCAGCACGGTGACACCGGCGCGCGTCCATTCGCCGGTCCAGTTCCGGACCTGCCACGGGGTGTGCGCGCACCAGATGTTCGGGTGCAGGGCCACGACGATGCGGTACTCGTCCAGCGGAAGCCGCCGCGCCAGCTGCGAGACCAGCGACGGAAAGCAGCCGTAGAGGGATTGCTCGCCCCAGGTCGAGGAGATCACGAGCACCCGCTGGTCCGGGTGCGCACCGAGGTGCCGCCGGTACGTCTCCCGCAGCGGACGGCTCGCCAGCATCCGGTCGAAGCACGGATCACCGGCGATCAGCGCGATGTCGACGGCCTGCTGGCAGTACTCGCGGAGCCGTTCTCGCTGCTCGGAGTGCGACAGGACCGCCACCGAGGGGATGAGCCTGCCGTCGTGCAGCAACGACGACTCGGAAAGACCGAAGACCGGCTCCGGGATCCGGGAACCGGGAACCGGGAACCGGGTTGCAATTTATTGTATCCCATGCCGTGCGGCAGAATGAGCAATGGGGCTTGCACATCGTGCAACGGCCCCCCGTAGCTCGCGGCGACCGCGAGGTCGAATTCGCGTTCCACCGCCGCCTGCCAGGTGATCGGCTCAATTCCCCGATCCCGCAGGAATTCCTCGGTCCCTTGGCTGAAGGCGCTGGTCCCGGTGCAGGTGAAGACGGTCTGCACCCGGGAATCGCGCGCCCACAGGCCGAGCACGTCGAACAGCCGGGTCGCCGCGGTCACCGTGTGCACCACCACGAGAACCGTGCGCACCTGCGGAACCGTTCGCCACGAACGCCCTTTCTCGCCCACCAGTACTTCGGCCCACGGCAGCGACCACATGACCGGCATCCTAACCGTCGCCGTTCACCGACTTCCCCGGTCGACGTGCGAGCCGCGCCGCACCGGGCAGCGAAAATGCAGCGGGAGCCGGGGTGTTCCCCGGCCGCCGACGGGCATGGTGACGACGCCGCCAAGCGTCCGGACATCGTGCTGTGGTCGCGGAACGAACTGACGGCCTTGTTGAACCGTCGTCCGTGGATCGCACGCGAATGCAAGCTCGCCCGCTGACCCGAACCGGTTGGGCGATCACCGTCAGCCGTAGTCGCTGCGCACATCGGTGAAAGGGCCGGTAGTGCGGCCGAGGTTCGCCGGCGGTCGCGGTGCCGACTCGCGCGGCGGCGTGCCGAGCGCCGACCACGCCTTGAGGTGCGGTGCAACGATTCACCTAGGGTGGCCGTATGGCACTCGTCGAACGTTCATTGCTCGGACCTGGACCCACGAACGCCTACCCGGAGGCGACTGCGGGCCTGGCGAGCCCGATGCTGGGGCACCTGGACCCCGAGTTCCTCGCGATGCTGGATGAGACGGGCAGCCGCCTGCGCGCGGTGTGGGGCACCGAGAACGCCCGGACGCTCCCGCTTTCCGGCACCGGCTCGATCGGCATGGAAGCCGCCTTCGTCAACTTCGTGCACCCGGGTGATGTCGTCGTGGTCGCGGTCAACGGCCTGTTCGGCGAGCGGATGTGCGACGTCGCCGCCCGCTACGGCGCCGAGGTCGTGCGCGTGGAGCACACCTGGGGCCGGCCGGTCGACATCGAGCGCGTGCTGGCCGCGCACCCCCGCCCGTCGATCGTCGCCGCCGTGCACGCCGAGACCTCCACGGGTGTGCGCAGCGACATCCGGGCGCTCGGGGCGGCACTGCGGGAGCGCGACGAGCGGACCCTGCTGCTGGCCGACTGCGTGACCTCCATCGGCGGCGAGCAGATCGAACTCGACGCGTGGAACGTGGACATCGCCTACGCGGGCACCCAGAAGTGCCTCGGCGTGCCGCCCGGGCTCGCCCCCTTCACGGTCTCCGAACGGGCCTGGCAGCGGCGGGTCGAGCGGCCGACGACCTGGTACCTGGACCTCGGCCTCATCGGCAACTACGTCACCGGCGGAGCGTCCGGCGGCCGCGCTTACCACCACACCGCGCCCACCGCGATGGTCGCGTCGCTGCACGCCGCGCTCGGGCGCGTCCTGGAGGAGGGGATGCCGGCGGTGGCCGAACGCCACCGCGAAGCCGGTGCGGCGCTGCAGAGCGGCCTGCAGGAGATGGGCCTGGAACTGTTCGCGGCCGAAGGGCATCGGCTGCACCAGCTCACCAGCGTGGTCGTGCCGGAGCAGGTGGACTCCGCCGACGTGCGCAAGCAGCTGCTCAACGATTACGGCATCGAGATCGGCGGCGGTGCGGGCGAGTACGCCAACACGGTGTGGCGCATCGGTCTGATGGGCCCCAACGCGGGCCCGGACCGCGTCGAGGTGCTGCTCGGGACGCTGCGCAAAGTCCTCGGTCGCTGATCCTCGACCGGCCCGCGGTCCGGCCGCCGGAAGGCCGGACCGCGGGTCATGCATCGTCGCGGGCGGAATGGCCGACCCCGGTGGGAGCGTTTCCGCCCGCGATGAAACAGGAGCGACCCATGCGCAACGGAAGGCCGCTGGCCCTGGTCACCGGCGCGTCCAACGGAATCGGCTACGAGCTCGCCGCGCTGTTCGCCCGGCGCGGGTTCGACCTGGTCGCCACCGGGCGCAGCGCCGGCATCGATGCCGCCGCCGAGGAGTTCCGGCGCCTCGGCGCCGGGGTCGAAGCCGTGCGGGCGGACCTGAGCGACCGGGCGGAAGTCGAGAAGGTCTGGCGAGCCGTCGCGGCGACCGACCGGCCGCTGGAGGCGGCCGCGATCAACGCGGGGGTCAGCATCGGCGGCGCCTTCCTCGACAACGACCTCGATCAGGAGCTGAACCTGATCGAGCTGAACGTCAGCTCGGTGGTGCAGCTGGCGAAGCGGGTCGCGACGGCCATGGCCGGGCAGCGCCGGGGCCGGATCTTGATCACGTCATCGGTGTCGGCCACGCTGCCGACGCCGTACGAAACCGTCTACGGACCTTCGCGCGCGTTCACCCGCATGTTCGCCCTCGGGCTCCGGGAAGAGCTGCGCGGCACCGGCGTCAGTGTCACCACCATGCTGCCCGGCGCGACGAACAGCGATTTCCACGCCCGCGCCGGGATGAACAACACCGCATTCGGCCCGAACGCAGGCAAGAACGACAAAACCGAGGTCGCCCGCCAAGGCTTCGACGCGCTGCTGGCGGGCAAGGCCGAGATAGTCGCGGGGGATGGCGCGACCAAGCGCGAAGCGCTGCTGAACCGCTTCCTGCCCGAACCCCTCAAAGCCGCGCGTCACGCGCGCAAGGCCAAGCCTCGCGACTGAGCCGGTCCGCCGGTCGGCGGCAGCGATGCGGCCCTCGTCGGCGGATCGTCGTCCGCCCGGGCGCGCGCGAATAGAGTTCTGGGCGCCACTGCGCCTCCCTCGGAGGCGAGTGGGCCTCCCTCGACGGCGAGGAGCGAAGGCTCGCGCAGGGCTCAGGTTTCCGCGCGGCCGCGGGTGTCCGGCGCGGTCAGCCACACGCCCAGTGCGAGCAACGCGGTCAACCCGGTGACCGCGAACGCCGCCTGGTACGACACCGCGTCGGCGAGGACCCCGGTGATCAGCGGCCCGAGGATCGCCCCGACGTCGGCGGCCATCTGGAACGCGGCCAGTACCGGTCCGCCCTTGTTCTTCGTGCCGATCAAGTCGGCCACGGCCGCGTTCTGCGCCGGGTTGAGCAGGCCCGCACCCACCCCGGCGACCAGTGAGGACGCCAAGAACATCGGTATCGAGGTGCTGAAACCCAGTGCCGCGGTGCCGACCGCGGTGACGGCGAGCCCGGTCAGCACCAGCGGTTTGCGCCCGCGGGTGTCGGACAGCCGTCCGGAAATCATGATCACCGCTGCGTTGCCCGCGGCGAACACCGACAGCGCCACGCCCGCCATGGACTGCGTGGAGTGCAGCACTTGGACCACGAACAGCGGGATCAGCGCGATTCGCACGCCGAGCACGGCCCACCCGGTGCTGAAGTTCGACAGCAGCGCGGCCCGGTAGCTGGGCATCCGCAGCGCATCGCCGACGGTCATCGCCGCAGCGTCGCCGGTGACCGGCGCGGCCAGCGTCGAGTTCCGCAGCAGCAGCCAGCCGACGAACGCGGCCAGGAACAGCGCGGCACCGTAGGTCAGGAACGGCAGGCGCAGCGAGAAGCCGACCATGACGCCGCCGACGATCGGCCCGGAGATGTTGCCCAGCAGGAAGCTCGTCGCCCACAGCCCGGAGGCCCGCCCGCGAAGGTGCGGCGGCGCCAGGCGGACCAGCAGCGCTACGGCCGAGACGGTGAACATCGTCGAGCCGATACCGCCGAGCGCGCGGAACAGCAGCAGCTGCCAGTACGACCCGGCGAACGCGCAGGCCGCGCTGCTCACTCCGACGATCGAGATGCCCAGGACGTAGATCCGCCGTTCCCCGAACAACGCCACCAGCCGCCCGCTGACCGGCGCGAACGCCAGCCGCATGAGCGCGAAGGCGCTGACGATGAACGAGGCCGCGGTCACGCCGACGTCGAAGGAGGTGGCGAAGGCGGGCAGCGCGGGGGACACGATGCCCATGCCCACCGCGACGATGAAGCTGCCGCACAGCAGCACCCAGATCTCGGCGGGCAACCGGGTTCCGGTGCCGGGGTCGCCGGACGTCCGCGTCGACGAAGCGCCGGACACCGTTCCTCCGATCGTTAGACGAGCAAACCGGCAGGAAAACTTGCCGCACGACGGACAAACAAGTCAACCGCGTTGCACGTGGATACAACGGCCCGGCGCCGGACCTACGAGATCTTCCGTCGTGGGTTCGGTCGGCTGCGCACGACTTCGTCACGTCGTGTTGGTGGTGGCCGCCGGGCCCGGTAGGTTCTCGCGCTTGTGGCCGGGAATGTGTGTGCTGGTGAGAGCCGGGGGCGGCGGTGCCGGTAGGAGCAACGGCGGTCCCCGGGCGGTCCGCGTGGTCGGCGCTGCGGCGCTCGGTCCGTTCGCGGCTGCCGGGCACCCGGCATCCGGCGCGCGTGGTCGCGATGGGTTTCGGTCTGGTGGTGCTGGTCGGCACGGTACTGCTGATGCTGCCTGCGGCCACCGAAACGGGCGAAGCCACGAGCTGGAGCACGGCGCTGTTCACCGCGACATCGGCGGTGTGCGTGACCGGGTTGTACGTGGTCGACACATCGGCGCACTGGTCGACCTTCGGTGAAGTCGTGCTCCTGGGCCTGATCCAGATCGGCGGCTTCGGCATCATGACCTTGGCCTCGTTGCTGGGGCTGCTGGTCACCCGCCGCCTCGGGCTGCGACTGCAACGCAGCGCGCAGACCGAGACCAAGAGCTTCGGGCTCGGTGAAGTGCGCCGCGTGATCTCCGGCGTGGTCGTGCTCAGCCTCGCCGTCGAAGCGCTGACCGCGCTGGTGCTGTTCGCCAGGTTCGCAGGCCACTACGGCGAATCGCTCGGGAACGCGGCTTATCTGGGCGTGTTCCACGCCGTTTCGGCGTTCAACAACGCCGGGTTCGCGTTGTTCTCGGACAGCCTGGTCCGGTATGCGACCGATGCGTGGGTGTGCCTGCCGATCGTGGCGGCGCTGGTGCTCGGCGGACTGGGTTTTCCCGTGCTGTTCGAGATCGTGCGCCACCTGCGGGGCCGGCAGCGCCGCTGGTCGTTGCACACCCGCATCACCTTGGGCGCGTACGCCGTGCTCGCGGTGCTGGGCACGGTCGCGGTCACCGCCATCGAGTGGGACAACCCGGACACGCTGGGGCAGTTCGGGGTGGGCGGCAAGATGCTCACGGGCTTCTTCCAGGGCATGAGTCCGCGCACCGCGGGATTCAACAGCGTGGACACGGGCGAACTGCAACCGGCCACGCTGCTGATCACCGACGTGCTGATGTTCATCGGCGGCGGGAGTGCAGGCACGGCGGGCGGGATCAAGGTGACCACGTTCGCGCTGCTGGCGTTCGTGATGCTCGCCGAAGTCCGCGGCGAGCCGAACGTGCACGTCCTCGGCCGCAAGCTGCCGCGCGAGGTGCACCGGCAAGCCCTGACGGTGGTCCTGGTCGGCGTCGGCCTTGTCTTCGCCGCCTGCCTGGCGCTGCTGGTGCTCACTCCGTTCTCGCTCGACGCGGTGCTGTTCGAGTCGGTCTCCGCGTTCAGCACCGTGGGGTTGTCGACCGGCATCACCGGCCAGCTGCCGACCGCCGGGCAGCTCATCCTGGTGGTGCTGATGTTCACCGGCCGCGTCGGGCCGATCACCTTGGCTTCCGCTCTCGCGCTGCGGGAACGCACCCGTCGCTACGACCTACCGGAGGAACGTCCCATTGTCGGCTAAGAACTCCCGCAGCAATCCCTCGCGCGTGGTCGTGATCGGGCTGGGCCGGTTCGGCGGTTCGCTGTCGGTCGAACTCATCGAACGGGGCACCGAGGTGCTCGCCCTGGACACCCGGCCGCACGTCGTGCAGCAGTTCTCCGATTCGGTCACGCACGCCGCCGTCGCGGACAGCACCGACCCGGAGGCGCTGCGGCAGCTCGACGTGCCCGACTTCGACCGCGCGGTCGTGGCCATCGGAGACGATCTGGAGGCCAGCATCCTGACGACCTCGCTGCTGGCCGACTTCGAGATCGGGCACATCTGGGCCAAGGCCGTGAGCCGCCAGCACGGGCGCATCCTCGAACGGGTCGGCGCGCACCACGTCGTGCTTCCCGAGCACGACATGGGTGAGCGGGTGGCGCACCTGGTGACCGGCCGGATGCTGGACTACATCGAGTTCGAAGACGACTACGCCATGGTCAAAACCCGCGCCCCCGCCATGGCCGCCGGGCACGCGCTGGGCGAGAGCAAGGTCCGCAGCAAGTACGGAGTGACCGTCGTCGCCATCAAGCGTCCCGGCGCGGATTTCACCTACGCCACCCAGGACACGAGGCTGTACGAGGGCGACATCCTCATCGTTTCCGGTCGGTCCCGCGACGTCGAACGCTTCGCCGACCTCACCTGATGGCGAACCCCTGATGGCGAAACGGAGCGCCGATGAGTTCCACACCGTCCGAAGCTGTCCTGCAGCGGCGATTGGGTGCGGTGGACGCGACGCTGATCGGGCTCGGCTCGATGCTCGGTGCCGGAGTGTTCGGCGCGTTCGCGCCCGCGGCCGCCGCGGCGGGTACCGGGCTGCTGCTTGCGTTGGGGATCGCCGGGTTGATCGCCTACTGCAACGCGGTCGCCTCCGCACAGCTCGCGGCGGTCTACCCGATGGCCGGGGGCACCTACGTCTACGGGCGTGAGCGGTTGGGGCACTGGTGGGGATTCCTCGCCGGCTGGGGATTCGTGATCGGTAAGACCGCGAGTTGCGCGGCGATGGCGCTGACGTTCGCCGCCTACGTCGCGCCCGGTCACGAGCGCGCTGCCGCCGCGGCTGCGGTCGTGCTGCTGGCGGCGGTGAACTACGCCGGGATCACCCGCACCGCGGCGCTGACCCGCGTGCTGCTGGCG
>NZ_JAFRFW010000972.1:0-1715 GCF_017434145.1 Saccharopolyspora sp.
CCGGCTCCCGGCGCGGGGTCGGCGGCACCGGCGAGCCGTAGCCGACGCGCAGCACGGCCCGCGGTTCCAGCGTCCCGTCGAGCAGCGACCGCAGCTGCGCGCGGGTCTCACCCACCTCGACCACCTGGGACAGGTAGGAGGCGGCCAGGCCCAGCGAGGTCGCGGTCAGCAGCAGCCGCTGCATCGCCTGCCCCGCCTCCAGATCCGCCTGCCTGCCCTGGCTGTAGGAACACAGCACCATGGTCAGCGGGTCGTCCTCGAAGTCCTTGCCCGGCACGCGCGGGCGGGCGTGCCCTCCGGAGAAGTCCCGCAGCACCCATTCGTCCTGGGCTTCCGGCGCCGGACCTGCCGAGGAGGCCTGCACCCCTTCCGGCGCGCCTTCGCGCAACCCGGTCCACGCCGCCATCTCGGCGCGGAACCGCTCATCGGCCATCTGCGCCTCGTGCGCGCGACGCACCAGGCCGAGCAGCTCGGCGCGCTGCGCCCGCTCCACCATGTGCACCCACGCGTGCTCGGTGGCGACCGCGCCGATCAGCGTGTTGCGGTGCACCTTCGGCACCGGGGTCGGCAGGAACGGGCGGCGGTTCGTGCGCCGGGTCGTGATCGCGCGCAGCAGCGCGGACTGCTCGGCGCCGACGTGCACCGAGCCGCCGCGGCGGATCTCGGCCAGCAGCCCGGGAATCCGGACCGACGGCTGCAAGGTCACCAGCGGCCGCACCCCGACGTGCGCGAGGGCCAGGCGGAGGTTGAACAGCGCGGCACCGCAGCCGAGGCGCAGTTCCCGGTCCTCCGGATCGGTTCCCGGCATCCGGCGATCCTGATCCGCGTGCAACTCGATGACCTCGGGCGCGATCCGGAACCGCCAGGGCTGCCGGTTGTGCAGCGACGGGGCCCGCCCCGCCAGCCGCAGCACCTGCTCGACCTGCTCGGGCGCCAGGCCCAGCGCCGCGGGGAAGGTCGCCTGCATCTGCGGTGCCTCCTTCGTGCCACGCGGTTGTGCTCGGCCGACCGGTTCACGATGCCGGGTTCCGGCTGCACCCCCACACGGGACAAAGTCCCTCGTCAGCGCCTTGAAACAGCGAGGGCGCCGTCATGGCTGCGAACAGCGGGACGGCGCCCTGGAAGAACCGGCGGTTCCGGGAGGAGGAGCGGATCAGGCTGGCTGCGGCAGCCGCCTGCCGCCCTGCACGGTGGCCTGGTAGCAGGGCCTGCACACCTCACCGGTCGAGGTCATGGTCAGTTGCGGCGCCAGCAGCCGCAGGCCGTGCTCCGGGGTCTCCTGGCAGATGCCGTGGTGGCCGGCCTGCCTGCACAAGCAGGTGCAGATCGCGTCCATGGTCTCCTCCTCGCGGGAATTCAGTTCCCCGCCGACCGGCCGTCCACAGTGGAGCGCAGGGGCGACCGGCCGGGCGGAGCGCTCAGTCCTTGATCGTGCACAGCGGCGCGCCCTGGTTCAGGGAATCGCCGGGCTGCGCGGCCAGCTCCGTGACGGTGCCGTCCTTGTGCGCGTTGACCGGGTTCTCCATCTTCATCGCCTCCAGCACGCCGATCAGCTCGCCCTTGGCGACCTGCTGGCCGTCCTCGACCGCCAGCTTGATCAGCGTGCCCTGCATCGGGGCGGTGACGGCGTCCCCGGACACCGCGGCTCCGCCACCACCACCGGTGCGCTTGCGCGGCTTCTTCTTCGCCCCGCCGGCCGCGGGGGCCGCGGCGGC
>NZ_JAFRFW010000104.1:0-3152 GCF_017434145.1 Saccharopolyspora sp.
AGTCCGGCGCGTGGTGCGTGGCGGCCGACTTCTCGCTCGGGATGCTCTCGGTCGGCCGCGACCGGGGGTTGCCGCTGGTGGCCGCGGACGCGCTGCGGCTGCCGTTCGCCGACGCCGCGTTCGACGCGGTGACGATCTCGTTCGGGCTGCGCAACCTGGTGGACACGGTCGCGGGACTGCGTGAGATGGCGCGCGTGGTGCGCCCCGGCGGGCGGCTCGTGGTGTGCGAGTTCTCCACGCCCACCTGGGAACCGTTCCGGACGGTCTACATGAACTACGTGATGCGCGCGTTGCCGCCGATCGCCCGCGCGGTCTCGTCCAACCCGGACGCCTACGTCTACCTCGCCGAGTCGATCCGGGCGTGGCCGCACCAGCCCGCGCTGGCCGCGAAGATCGGCTCCGCCGGTTGGTCGAAGGTCGCTTGGCGCGACCTGATGGGCGGCGCGGTGGCGGTGCACCGCGCGTTCAAACCCGAACTCGGCTGAGCAGCCCGCGTTCGCTCCGGGAGCGGCGCTGCTGAGCATGATCAGCGCAGCTGCCAAGACGCCTCCGCGGGCAGCTCGCCCGCCGGGCTGCGCAAGGTCCGCAGGAACGCGTCGGCCGCCGGTGCCAACGGCCGCGCCGGGTCGCGGATGACCACGACGCGCCGGTGCACCTCCGGTCCGGACAGCGGCAGGTGGCCGAGCCCGGCGAATTCCATCAGCGGCAGCACCAGCCCGGGCACCGCGGAAACCCCGAGCCCGGCCGCGACCAGCCCGGCGACGGCCGCGATGTTGCGCGCCTCCAGCGCCGGCCGTGCGTTCGGCACGGCGCGGTCGGTGTGCCAGCGGATGCTGCTGCTGGTGTCGAACGCGATGCAGGGCTCATCGGCGAGATCGGCCCACTCCAGCCGAGTGCGGTCCGCGAACCGGTGCCCCGCCGGGAAAACGCAGCAGAACCGGTCGACGGCCAGCGGGTACACCTCCAGGTCGTCCTCCGAGCCGTCCAGCCGCACGGTCACCGCGAGATCGACCGCACCGGAGCGGACCCGCCGCAGCACCTCGCCGGACAACGCGTCTTCGATGGCGACGTCGACGTGCGGGTGCGCCGCGCGGTAGGCGGAGATCACCGGCGGCAGCAGCATCGCAGCCGGCGACGGCAGCGTCGCGATCCGGACCTGGCCGCGGGCCCCGGCGAGGAAGCCGTCGAAGTGGTTCATCCCGGCGTCGAAGGAGCCCACGATCCGGCGCGCGACGGCGCAGAACTCCGCGCCCTCCGGGGTGCTCGCCAGCTCGCGGGTGGTGCGCCGGAACAGCTCGACGCCGAGCTTGCGCTCCACCTCGCGCACGGTCCGGCTCAGCGAGGACTGGGCCAGGTGCAACCGCTGCGCGGCGAGCGTGAAGCCGCCCGCGTCGTGCACCGCGACCACCAGCCTGAGCTGCTGCAACGTGAGATCCATGCGCATCGGCCATGAATCTATCCGGAATCGATGTTTGACCGCGATGTGCGCCGCGGCTCACAGTGCTCGCAGCTCCAACGCCGGAGGTCCGATGCTCGCCGTTGCCGGTTTCCTGACGATCGGGATATTCCTGGCCCTGGTGCTGTCCCGGCGGGTGTCGGTGCTGCTGGCGCTGACCCTGGTGCCGCTGCTCGCGGCGGTGGTGATCGGCGCGGGACCGCGGCTGGGCGAGCTCGTCGCCGACGGGCTGAGCACGGTCGCCCCGGTCGCCATCATGATCACGTTCGCGGTGCTGTACTTCAGCCTGATGGTCGATGCCGGGCTGTTCGACCCGGTGGTGTCCCGAATCCTGCGCTGGGCGGGCGGCGACCCGCTCAAGATCACCGTCGGCACCGCGGTGCTCACGCTGCTGGTGGCGCTCGACGGCGACGGCGCCTCCACGTTCCTGATCACCGTGTCCGCGCTGCTGCCGATCTACCGGCGGCTCGGGATGCGCCCGCTGGTGCTGGCCGGAGTCGTGTGCCTGGGCGCGGGCGTGATGAACATGGTCCCGTGGGGCGGTCCGACGGCTCGCGCGATGGCCGCGCTGGGCACCGACGGTGCGGAGCTGTTCCTGCCGGTGCTGCCCGCGATGCTGGCGGGCATCGCCTGGGTGCTGGTGGCGGCCTACCTGATCGGCCGGGCCGAGCGCAGGCGCATCGGCGTCGGTGCCGCGCCGGAGGTGGACCGGCCCCGGCTCGACCGCCCGGCGCGCATCCGCTTCCGGCTCAACGCGGCGTTGACGCTGCTGCTGGTCGTGGCGCTGCTGACCCAGCTGGCCGACCTCGAGGTGCTGTTCATCCTGGCGTTCCTGCTCGCGCTGCTGATCAACCGGCCGGGCTGGGACGCCCAGCGCGAGCTGTTCACCCGGCACGGCCACAACGTCGTGCTGGTCACCACGATGATCTTCGCGGCGGGCGTGTTCACCGGCGTGCTCACCGGCACCGGCATGATCCGGGCGATGGCCGAGACGCTGGTCGCGGTCGTGCCGAGCGGGGCGAGCGGTGCGCTGCCCGCGGTCAGCGCCGTGCTCGGGATGCCGCTGAGCCTGGTGTTCACCCCGGACGCCTACTACTTCGGCGTCGTGCCGGTGCTGGCCGAGACCACCGCCGCGCTCGGCGGCGACCCGCTGTCGGTGGGACGGGCCGCGGTCCTCGGGCAGATGACCACCGGTTTCCCGCTGAGCCCGCTGACCGCTTCCACGTTCATCCTGCTCGGCATGACCGGCGTGGACCTCGGCGAGCACCAGCGGTTCATCTTCAAGTGGGCGTTCGGCACGACGCTGGTGCTGAGCGCGGTGGCGCTGCTGACGGGAGCCCTGTGAAACGGACGACTGTGAACCGGACGACGCGGATCGGCAGCGGAGCGGGTTTCGCCGGAGACCGGATCGAGCCCGCGGCGGCGCTGGCCGAGCACGCCGGGCTCGACGACCTGGTGCTGGAGTGCCTCGCCGAACGCACCATCGCGCTCGGCCAGCAGCGCAGGCTCGCCGACCCGGCCACCGGCTACGACCCGATGCTGCGCGCCCGGCTGCGCAGGTTGCTGCCGGTGGCGGCGCGGCGCGGGGTGCGGCTGGTGAGCAACATGGGCGCGGCGAACCCTCCGGCCGCGGCCGAGGTGGCTCGCGATCTGCTGCGCGAGCACGGCCTCACCGGCCGGGTGGCCGTGCTGACCG
>NZ_JAFRFW010000973.1:0-5990 GCF_017434145.1 Saccharopolyspora sp.
CGCCGTGCCCTGCCCGGGGACGACCAGCACGGCCGCGCCTCCGGAAGCCGTGTGCGCGCGCAGGTCCGCGTACGCGCGCTCGACCTCGCCGCGGTACGCCTCGACCTGCTTCAGCGGCAGCTGCAGCGCGCCTTGCTCGCCGTCGCCGGACAGCTGCGTCAACGTCCACCACGGCAGTCCGAGCTCGCGGGTGTGCTCGGCGACGTCGCTCAACCCGCGGTAGGCCGAGGCCCCCAGGTCGATCGGGGCGCGGCCGCCGTCGGCGGCGACCATCCAGGACGCCTCCAGGAACTCCTGGCCGGTGCGCACCAGGTCCGCCGCGCGCGCCCGCACCTTCTCCGGATCGGCCAGCACCACGTGCGTACCCGCTGGGACGAGGTCGGTCAGCAGCCGCATCTCTCCGTCGCACAGCGCGGGGATCAACGCCTCCATGCCCTCCACCGCGGCGCCGCCGGCGATCTTGCCGAGCATCTCGGAGAGGTGCCCGTCGGCGGAGTGCTGCTCGGCGAGCTTCCCGGCGCGCTCGGCGACCTGATCGGTGATCAACAGCTCGCGGCAGGCGGGCGCGTACAGGTCGGTGTCGGTGGCTTCCGGCAGCGAACGCTGGTCGGCGACGGAGAACGGGCGGATCTCGGTGACCTCGTCGCCCCAGAACTCCACGCGCAGCGGGTGTTCCTCGGTGGGCGGGAACACGTCGACGATGCCGCCGCGCACGGCGAACTCGCCGCGCTTCTCCACCATGTCGACCCGGGTGTAGGCCAGGCCGGTCAGCCGCTGCACCAGCTCCTCGAAGTCGTGCTCCTGCTCCAGTTCGAGCCGCACCGGGGGCAGCTCGCCGAGGCCGGGCGCGATCGGCTGGATCAGGCTGCGCACCGTCGAGACCAGCACCCGGACCGGGCCTTCGGCGTGCTCCTCGGGATGCGCGAGCCTGCGCAGCACCGCCAGCCTGCGGCCCACGGTGTCCGCACGCGGGGAGAGCCGCTCGTGCGGCAGCGTCTCCCACGACGGGAAGACCGCGACGCCGTCGGCGCCGATCAGGTCACCGACCGCTGTCGCGGTCTCCTCGGCTTCCCGGCCGGTCGCGGTGACCAGCAGCACCGGCGCCGAGGCTCCTTCGGCCAGCGCAGCGGCGGTGAGCGGACGGGCCGCCACGGGACCTTCCAGCACCACGTGCGGACTGCCCGCGGACTCGATCAGCCGCTGGAAAGCGGCATCGTCCAGCAGCGGACCGAGCAGCCCGCGCAGCGCGGCGGCCGGCGCCGCTTCCGTAGCCGTGGCAGGACCAGCCTGGGTCATGGAGCATCCCTCGCACCGAGAATCACCGGAAACGCGCACAGACCCGTCCCCGGGAACGACTTTGCCTCCGGCCCATCGGCGTACCCGGTTGCTGGCCGAGTCGTGCGGCCGCACCCGGCGTGGATCGGTGATCCGGGGCGGCACCACCGGGGGCCGGTAGCTCCGGGAACCGTGCTGATCTCGTCCGGGAATCGGGCACGTCCCGGGAGGTCCGGGCGGCGGGAGTCACCGTCCAGCCTACGACTCCGCACCGACGCTTCTGGGCCGCCCCGGATCGATGGCTCCCGTTCGCTGGACCTGCGGCTGTCGCTTGCTGGACCGGCGGCTATGCCTTGCTGACATACTGTGACCATGCGCACAGTCCGGTTCGCCGCTTTCGCCGTGACCCTGCTGCTCGCTGCGTGCAGCGCTCCGGACGGCACGCCATCGGAGGCCGCCGCGAGGGCGCCGGAACCGGCCGCGCTCGGCGTCGAAGTGGTCGCGGGCGGGCTGACGCACCCTTGGGACATCGGCTTCCTGCCGGATGGCACCGCACTGATCCCGCAGCGCTCCGGCAAGCTCGGACTGCTCACCGGCAACCGCCCGGGAGCGCAGGTCCGGCCGGTGCGGGCCGACTTCTCCGACGTGTTCGCGCGCGGCGAGGGCGGGCTGATGGGCCTGCTGGTGCATCCGGATTTCGCCAGCACGCGGCAGTTCCTGACGTGCCAGACGTACCAGGAGAACGGGCGGCCGGTGGACGTCCGGCTGATCAACTGGCGGCTCTCCGAAGACGGCAGCAGCGCGCAGCGGGTCGGGCCGCCGCTGCTCACCGGGCTGCCGGTGAACCAGGGCGGCAGGCACTCCGGTTGCCGCCCCGCGCTGGCCGAGGACGGTTCGCTGCTGGTGACCACCGGTGATGCCGCGGACCCCGGAGCCGCGCAGGACCGCAGCGGCCTGGGCGGGAAGGTGCTGCGAATGGACTTGCGCACCGGAGAACCGCTGCCGGACAACCCGTTCGCGAACTCGCCGGACCCGGCCGAGCGGCTGATCTACACCTACGGGCACCGGAACGCGCAAGGCATCGCGCCGCGCCCTGGTGGTCAGGTGGTCGTCGCCGAGCACGGTCCGGATCGCGACGACGAGCTCAACGTGCTGGTCCCGGGCCGGAACTACGGCTGGGACCCGTCGCGCGGCGGCAGCTCGGACTCCTACGACGAGTCGGTGCCGATGACCGACCTGCGGCGGTTCCCGGACGCGGTACCCGCGGTGTGGTCGTCCGGCGACGCGACCGAGGCGGTATCCGGAGCCACGTTCCTCACCGGCCCGCAGTGGGGCGAGCTCGACGGGATGCTCGCAGTGCCCGCGCTCAAGGGCTCGAAGCTGCTGCTGTACCGGCTGGAACCCAACGGCGCAGTGCAGGAAGTCCTGATCCCATCGGAGCTCGACGGCACGCACGGCCGTCTCCGCGCCGCACGCCAAGGCCCTGACGGTGCCCTCTATGTCACGACGTCCAACGGCGAGAACGACCAGGTGCTGCGCATCTCGTCAACGTGACCAGGCACCGAAGATCTGCTCGTACAGCACGTCGACGTCGAGATCGACGTCCACCGGAGCGGCCTTGACCGTGGCGGGCCGACCGGACTCCACCACTGCGGACTCGGCGTACTCTCCCTTGTCGAGCTGAAAACAGAAGATCGCGGGCGGCGCCCCGGGCATCGGCTCGACCCGCCAGTAGAACGGAACTCCGGCCTGCGCGTACGCCTCGGGCTTGACCATGCGGTCGTCCTTGCGCGTCCGCGGCGAGACGACTTCCACCGCGAGCAGCACTTCGGACGCCGCCACCTTGATCGTGCCGTCGCTCTGCGCGGGAACAACGCTGATGTCCGGAACGAACCCCATGCCCTCGACGACGCTGATTCCCAACGCGCTCACCGCCACGAGGTCCGAACGTTCCTCGCGGCGCAACGCCTGCCGCAGGAGCAGCCGGAGTTCGTCACTGATCGCCTGATGGGCGTAGCTGGGCGCAGGAGTCACCTTGAAATGTCCGCCAATCAGCTCCACCCGGTTGCCGCCCGGGTCCTCGTCGAGCGACTCCCAATCGGCCAGCGCGTAAGGCGGACCGCCGGTGTACGCGAGTGCACTACTCATAGTGTTCAGATCATCGCACACCGTGATCACCTCAGTTTCAGCGGACCTCTCGTCCCATTATTGCCCAGTCGTAAAGCGAAGTTCCGGAAGTGAACGGACCGTGCGCCCGGTCGGTCCAGCGGACCGTTCACTCGGGGAGGATTCACCGCCAGTTGCCCAGCTTGGGCTTGTGCTCCAGGTGGGATAGCCCGTTCCAGGCCATGTTGACCAGGTGCGCGGCGACCTCTTCCTTCTTCGGCGTCAGCACCTCCAGCCACCACTGGCCGGTCCGCGCGACCATGCCCACCAGCGCCTGGCTGTAGAGCGGCGCCAGCTTCGCGTCGTAGCCCTTCGCGCTGAACTGCAGCCCGAGGATGTGCTCGACCTGGCTGGCGATGTCGTTGAGCAGCGACGAGAAGGTGCCCGTCGTGCTGGCCACCGGCGAGTCGCGCACCAGGATGCGGAACCCGTCGGTGGAGTTGTCGATGTACTCCAGCACCGCCGTGGCCGCCTGTTCCAGCAGCGCACGGGGGTGACCGGCGGACAGCGCGGAGACGACCAGGTCCAGCAGGTTGCGCATCTCGCGGTCCACCACGACCGCGTAGACGCCTTCCTTGCCGCCGAAGTGCTCGTAGACGACCGGCTTGGAGACCCCGGCCCGGTGCGCGATCTCCTCGATGGAGGCCGCCTCGAACCCCTTCTCCGCGAACAGGGCCCGCGCCACGTCGAGCAGTTGCTGGCGCCGTTCCTCACCGGTCATCCGGACCCGGGCCGTGCGCGCCGAACGGCGTCTGGTCTCCGAGTCCGGGGAGTTCCGCTTCCGCCGTCCCGCCACGCGGCAACCCTAGCCGCCACTGCCGGGCACGATGCGGACCTCCCCGGACGCGTGCCGAGTTCGCGCCGCCCGCTGCGTTCCGGTCGTGCCGCCCGGTTCAGCCCTTGTGCTCGGTGACCGCGATCCGGGCCAGCCGCTTCTCGTTCGGCCAGCGCACCTTCCACGCCCAGCCCAGCTTCTCGAACGCCCAGATCGTCCGCGCCGAGATGTCCAGCTGCCCGCGCAGCACCCCGTGCCGGGCGCAGGTCGGATCGGCGTGGTGCGAGTTGTGCCAGGACTCACCGAACGACACGATCGCCAGCGGCCAGAAGTTCGCCGCCTTGTCCCGGCTCTTGAACGGCCGCTCGCCGATCATGTGGCAGATCGAGTTCACCGACCACGTGATGTGGTGCAGCAGCGCGACCCGCACCAGACCGGCCCAGAAGAACGCGGTCAGCGCGCCCCACCAGGACCAGGTCAGCAGCCCGCCGAGCACCGCGGGCAGCACCAGGCTCAGCGCCGTCCACAGCACGAACAGGCTGTTGAGCCGCACCAGCGCGGAGTCCTTGCGCAGGTCCGGGGCGAACCGGTCCTCGTTGGTGAACGCGCGCTCGAACAACCAGCCCATGTGCGCGTACCAGAAGCCCTTGGCCAGCGCCGCGGGCGAGCTGCCGAACCGCCACGGCGAATGCGGATCGCCGTCCCGGTCCGAGTAGGCGTGGTGCCTGCGGTGGTCGGCGACCCAGGTGATCACCGGGCCCTGCAGCGAGGTCATGCCCGCGATCGCCAGCGCAGCGCGCAGCCCGCGCTTGGCCTTGAACGAGCCGTGCGTGAAGTGCCGGTGGAAGCCGACGGTGACCCCGAGCCCGCTGATCACGTAGAAGACCGCGGCGAGCCCCACGTCGACCCAGCCCAGCCCCCAGCCCCAGGCGAACGGCACGGCAGCGATCACGGCCAGCGTCGGCACGGTGACGAACAGGTACACGAAGACCTGTGCGACTCTCGGCCGATCGCCCGCGGTCAGCGGTGTCGGTCCGGTGTCGGCGCTGGGCGCCTCGGGCGCAACGCTCGTTGCTGCTGTCATGCTCACTACCTCAACTGGTCAGGTGGTGGGAAGGACGGTCTGCCTGCGCCGGGTGCGCGGCCGTCGACCCCGAATCCTACGGGACCGTAACCTACGGCAGCGTAAGTTCGTGGATGCACGATCGTCACCCCCCGGCGATGATATTGCGGCGTGTCGCACCAGCTCGGGCGTGTCCGGAATTGATCTGCCGGGCAGGCGCGCTGGACGAACGTGCCACCATGTCGACTGGGCTGACACGGCCTGCAGGCGTGCCGGTAAGCTCTGCCGCCGAACCGGTCCGTGCGCAGGCCGGCCGAAGCGGCGGGCTCGCGAGCGGGACCGCCCACCGACCGATCCGCCGTGGTGTAAAGGCAGCACCTCAGATTTTGGTTCTGATGGTCCAGGTTCGAGTCCTGGCGGCGGAGCAGCGGTCGCAGGCGGTGCGGCCGGGCCGGTAAGACGGTTGCCGGTCCTGCCGGGTGCGCGATGCCCGGCGCAGCCGTGACGATCGCCGACCTCCCGGCCCCGGCCGGGCTGATTCCCAGCAGGGGGTGTGCGCCGCTGCACGAGGACGCGACGGACGTGCGCGACGACGCGACAACCGCGCTGAGCGAAGTCAGCGACGCGTGGTTGGTGGGTCGCGCGCGCGAACTGAGCGCCGTCGGGCAGAACAGCGACGCACTCGGGCAGCGCGGCACCATCCGCGAGATC
>NZ_JAFRFW010000974.1:0-13721 GCF_017434145.1 Saccharopolyspora sp.
GCTCCGCGCTGCTGGCGGCCACCCGCGGCGGCGCCAGGGCGCTGCACCGCGACGACATCGGCTCGCTCGAACCCGGCAACTGGGCGGATGTCGTGCACCTCGACGTGGACAACCCCGCGTTCGCGACCGGGCTGGACGCGCCGGACGAGCAGGTGCTCTCGAATCTGGTGTGGGCGGCCGGTTCGCGCAGCGTGCGCGACGTGTGGGTGGCCGGTGCGGAAGTGCTGCACGACCGCGAACCGACCCGCGTCGACCGCCGCGCCGTGCAGGCCACCGCGCGCACCGCCGCATAGCACCTGCGGGCGGCGTGATGGTCCGGCACCTCGGCGTTCTGCTGTTCCCCGAGGTCGAAGAACTCGACGCGATCGGGCCGTGGGAGGTGCTGTCCTACTGGACGCGCAACTTCCCCGGCGACGGCTACGCGGTCTCGACGCTGGCCCGCGATGGCGGCCGGGTGGAGTGCGCGAAGGGGCTGACGGTGGTCGCGCAGCATTCCTTCGCCGCCGCACCGGAGTACGAGGTGCTGCTGCACCCCGGCGGCCGGGGCACCCGTCCGCTGCTCACGGACGAGCAGCACCTCGATTGGGTGCGCGTGCAGCGCGCGTCGGTGCCGCTGATGACCAGCGTGTGCACCGGCTCGCTGGTGTACGCCGCAGCGGGTCTGCTCCGCGGTCGCCCGGCCACCACGCATCGGGCGTCGTTGGCGCGGTTGGGCGAACTCGACCCGACCGTCGAAGTGCGTCCGGACGACCGGTTCGTCGACGACGGTGACGTGGTCACCTCGGCGGGGATCTCGGCGGGCATCGACATGGCGCTGCACTTGGTGGCTCGGTTGTCCTCGCCGGAACGAGCCGCCGAAGTCCGCGGCGGCATCCAGTACGACCCCGCGCCGCCGGTGTGAGTCAGCTCGCCGGTGGGATGTTGTTGTTCAGCCGGAAACGGTTCTCCGGGTCGTAGGTCGCTTTCAACCGGCCCAGCCGCTCCAGGTTCGGCCCGTAGGCGGCCATCCGCGCACCAGGGTCGAGCACCGCTTCCCCGCTGAAGTTCAGGTAAGTCCCGGTCGCCGAAGGCTGCGCTCCGGCCTCCGCGAGCACGTCCCGGACCCACCGCACCGCGCGGTCGGTGTCGGCCGCGTCGGTCCAGTTCGCGTCGAAGCTGAGCATGTACTGCGGGCTGCGGTCGCCGAACGCCGTCGCGGTTTCCGGGATCCGCCCGGCCGCGCCGCCCAGCAGCGGCACGTGCACCATCGTTCGCGGGTGCGGCCGCTCCAGTGCGCTGCGCAGCACGAGGTCGAGCACGGCGTCGTCGAGCTCCCGGCAGTACGTCGATTTCCAGTAGCTGAGCAGTTCGCCCTTCGGGAAGAACGGGTCGAGCATCGACTGCACCGCGCGGTACGGCGTCGGCCCGCTGAGGTCGACCAGCGGGGTCCCGAACCGCCGCATCGGTGCGAGCGCGCGTTCGCCGTCCGCGGTGCCTCCGGCGTGCAGCGCCCCGATGATCAGCACGTCCTGGTCGTGCAGCTCCGGCGGCAAGTGCGGGTCGGTGGGCGTGGTCCAGCGCACCGCCCGCGTGGTGATCTCGTCCGGCAGGTCGGTGGTCCAGTCCCGCCAGAAGCGCAGCACCCGTTCGGCGTTGGCCGCCGGGTAGATCGCGGTGCCGTTCCACACGACCGGACCGACGGGGTGCGCGTCGAACTCGAAAGCGGTCACGATGCCGAAGTTGCCGCCACCGCCGCGCAGCCCCCAAAGCAGTTCGGGGTGGTTGTCCTCGTCGACCCGCAGCACTTTGCCGGTGGCCGTGACGACCTCGGCGGACCGAAGGTTGTCGCAGGTCAACCCGTACTTGCGGTGCAACCAGCCGATGCCGCCGCCTAGCGTGAGCCCGCCGACACCGGTGCTGGAGACGATGCCGCCGGGCACCGCGAGTCCGAACAGCTGCGCCTCCCGGTCCACATCGCCCCAGGTCGCGCCGCCCTGCACCCGCACCGTGCGCAGCGCGGGGTCCACCGTGACCGAGCGCATCCCGGACAGGTCGATCAGCAGCGCCCCGTCGTGGATGCTGTGTCCGGCGATGCTGTGCCCGCCGCCGCGCACCGCGATCAGCAGGTCGTGCTCGCGGGCGAGCCGCACCGCGTCCACGACGTCGGCGGTGCCGGTGCAGCGCACGATCAAACCGGGGCTGCGCCGGAACATGCCGTTCTGCACCACGCACGCCTTCTCGTACCGGTCGTCATCGGGGCCGATCAGGGGGCCGCGGAAGGCGGTGCGCAGCTCGGCGAGCACCTCGTCGGACAGGGTCGTTTCACCGCTGATCTCCGCGGTGCCCAGGGTCCTGAGCCGTACCGCCATGGCCGTTCACCTCTTGGTCGGTTGCGAGATCGCTGTGCGCACCAGGCAATCGCCTGGGCCGGGGATCGACCAGTGCCCGCCGACTGTTGACAGCGGCCCGCCGGAGCGGTAAATGGCGCGTCCTTGACTCGACGCTGGGCATGGATCATTATCATGATTATCCGAGTCTGGGAGTTGCCCGTCCGGGTCGCACATCGGATCAGCCGAGCGATTCGGTGCGTGCTCGCGAGACACAACCGAATCCGCACCCCGGAGGGCTCAGGTGGCGAGAACCCCGGAATCCCGGCCGAACCACCGCGGCACGCTGGTCGCGGTCATCTGCCTGGTCACCGTCGTCTTCGACGGCTACGACCTGATCGTCTTCGGCACCACCATCCCGAGCCTGCTGGCCTACGAACCGTGGTCGCTGGACGCCGCGCAGCTCGGCGTGATCGCCGGCTACGCGATGATCGGGATGCTGCTGGGCACGCTGCTGTCCGGGTTCGCCACCGACCTGCTGGGCCGCAGGAGGCTCTTCCTGGCCTGCGCCACCTGGTTCTCGCTGTGCATGCTGGGCTGCGCGCTGGCCCCGAGCAGCTGGGTGTTCGCGCTGTTCCGGCTGCTATCCGGGATCGGACTCGGCGGGATCCTGCCGACCGCGATCGCGCTGACCGTGGAGTTCGCGCCGCCGAACCGGCGGAACTTCTTCAGCGCCGTCATGAGTTCCGGGTTCTCCGCGGGCTCGATCGTGGCTTCGCTGCTGGGAATCGCGGTGCTGGAAAGCCACGGGTTCCGGCCGATGTTCGCGTTCGGCGTGCTGCCGCTGGTGCTGATCGTGCCGATCGCCTGGCGCGTGCTGCCGGAGTCGATCGACTTCCTGGTGGCCAAGGGCAGGCTCGCCGAGGCGCGGGAAGTGGCCGCTCGGTACGGCAAAACCGTGCCCGAACCGGTCTCCGCAGCCGACGATGCCGGAATCGGCACGCTGCTCAAGCCGCCTTTCCGGCGCGTCGTCGCGGTTTTCGCCGCGGCCTGCCTGATCGGGCAGCTGTTCATCTACGGCCTCGGGACCTGGCTGCCGCAGATCATGCGCTCGGCAGGCTATCCGCTCGGGTCCGCGTTGCAGTTCCTCACCGCGATGAGCGTCGGCGCGATCGCCGGAGCAGCGGTGATGTCCTGGACGGCGGACCGGATCGGGCCGCGGCGGGTGGCGTTCACCGGCTTTCTGATCGGCGTCGCCGCGTTGGTGGTGCTGAGCCTGAACCCGCCGACCGCGGTGCTGTACGTGGCGGTCGCGCTGGCCGGCGTCGGCGCCAACGGCACCGCGGTGATCCTCAACGGTTTCATCGCGACGTGGTTCCCCGCGCAGGTACGCGCATCGGCGCTGGGCACGATCATGACTGTGGCCCGGTTCGGCGGCATCCTCGGCCCGCTGCTCGGCGGCTGGATCGTGGCCGCGCAGGTGCCCGCGCAGTGGAACTTCTACGTGTTCTTGCTCCCGGTGGCGCTCGGCGCGGTGTTCGTGCTGCTGCTTCCGCGGACCCGTTCGTCCGTGCCCGCACCGCACAACGCTGTGTCAACCGTATGAGAGAGGCGAACATGACCGACTCCGCGCAGCAGCAGATCCAGGACGTGCTCAACGCCTATGCCCGCGCGTGCGACACGCGCGACTTCGACAAGCTCGCGCAGCTGGTCACCGACGACGTGGAGATCGAACGCGAGGACGGCGTGCACCGCGGCAAGGAGGCGTTCCTGCGCGTCTACCACCAACTCCTCGGCGACCCCGAGGTGTGGTCGAAACATCTGATCGTCAACGTGGACGTGCGGGTGGACGGCGACTCCGCCGAGGTCGCCTCGTACTTCCAGGCGCCGATGGACAAGGACGGGCAGGGCACCATCGTCTTCGGCGAGTACGCCGACAGGTTCCGGCGCATCGACGGGCGCTGGTGGTTGTCCCGCAAGGGGATCCGGATCCAGCGGATCTTCCGCGCCGACGTGCTCCGCTGATGGGCGCCGTCGTCGTCACCGGTGCGGCTCGCGGACTCGGCGCCGCCATCGGGGAGCGCTTCGCCCGCGAAGGCTACGAGGTCTTCGGCGTCGACCTGGACGGCGACGCCCTGCGGGAACGGGTCGATGGCTGGCCGGGCACGCACGTGGCCTGCTGCGCGGACATCACCGACGAAGCGGCGGTGGGCGAGGTCTGCGAGCGCGCCGCGGCCGGTGGTCTGCGGGCGTTCGTGGCCAACGCCGGTCACGCCCGCGCGGGCGCGAGCATGGACTACCCGCTGGAGCAGTGGCACAAGATGCTCGATGTGCACCTCACCGGCTTCTTCGTCGGGGCGCGGCAAGCCGCGGCCCGGATGTCCGGCGGCGGGTCGATCGTGGTGCTCTCGTCCATCAACGGCCAGGTCGGTTTCCCCGGCCGCACTGCTTACGGCGCCGCCAAAGCAGGCGTCGCCGGGTTGGTCAAAGGACTCGCGACCGAGTGGGCGGCCGGCGACGTGCGGGTCAACGCGATCGCGCCCGGCCCGATCCGCACCGAGATGTCCGCCGAGTTCATCCGCCGCGGAGTGATCCGCGAACAGGACTTCCTGGACCGGGTCCCGTTGCGGCGCTTCGGGAAACCCGAAGAGGTCGCCGAGCTGGCGCACTTCCTCGGCAGTCCGCTGTCGTCCTACATCACCGGAACCGTGATCCCCATCGACGGTGGCTGGACCGCCCAGGGCACCGCGGATTGACGCCGAGTTCGCCGGGCGGTGCCGCCGCCCGGCGACTGGACGTTCGAGGCTGATCGGCGTTGCACAGGAGCCGGTCGATTCCGGTTCCGCGTTGATACTCTCCGGCGCGAGAACTCGGCACTGGGGGAAAGTTGACTTCAGCAAGCCCGCCGCGGGAGGCGGAGCGGATCGGCTTCTTCTCCCAGGCGTTGCGCTTCGGCCTGGTCGGCATCGGCGGAGCGGTCGTCGACTTCGGCAGCCTGCAGCTGATCCTCGCGGCCGGGGTGTGGCCGAACCTGGCCCGCGTGCTCAGCTTCACCATCGGCAGCACCGCCGTCTACCTGGTGAACCGGCGCTGGACTTTCACCGCGCGGCGCGATTTCCGCGAGAAGGCCGCCTTGACGACCGTCCTCGCGATCACGTTCGTCCTGGTCGGGGTGACCAACGCGCTGGCGCGCCAGCTGCTGCCCGACTCGTCGTGGCAGATCACCCTCGCCTGGGCCGTTTCGCAGGCGATCGCGACCGCGTTCAACTTCGTCGCCCAGCGAACCTTCGTCTTCCGGCGGCGGGACCCGGACCGCGAGAACGATCATCCGAACCCGGCTTCGCGCTGACCGGTCGTCGACTCCAGGCCGCGCCACGGCGCGGCGGTTTGTGGCCGAAAGTACGGTTCGCTCGGCTTTTCGGCTGATCCGGTGGTTCGCGCCGAGGTCCTAACGTCCGTGCCGCAGGAGATCATCGCGATCATCGGGAGCGGAGAACATGACCAACAGCGGCCGGAAGCGAACCTCCAAAGCGCGCTTAGCGCTGGGCTCGGCATTGGCGGCGTGCGCGTTGACGGCGGCACTGGTGCCGTCCGCCGCCGCGCAGGTGCAGCCCTTCGTCGTCGGCGGGCACGACTCCACCGAGGAATATCCGTTCATGGTGTCGCTGCAAGGCCCCACCGGCGAACATTCCTGCGGCGGTTCCTTGATCAAGAAGGACTGGGTGGTCACCGCCGGACACTGCGTGCTGGGCAAGGAACCCGGCGAGATGCAGGTCCGCATCGGCAGCGCCGACCGCACGACCGGCGGCACCGTGGCGGGCGTCAGCGAGGCGATCCCGCACCCCGAGTTCGACCCGCAGCACTTCGAGAAGGGCTTCGACGTCGCGCTGCTCAAGCTCGACAAGCCGGTCCCGCAGGAACCGATCCGGATCGCCCCGGAAGCCGGTCCCGCCGGAACTCCGACCCGCATCATCGGCTGGGGAGCGACCTGCGATGACCGCCAGCAGTGCCCGGAACCGCCGCTGCGGCTGCAGGAAGTGGGCATGGACCTGGTCCCCGCCGAGCGCTGCGACGAGATCAACGCCGAGCGCGAACTCTGCATCGACGGCCAGACCGAAGGCACCCAAGCCTGCAACGGCGACTCCGGCGGCCCGCAGCTGAAGGGCAAGCCGGGCGAGTGGGAACTGATCGGCGCGACCAGCCGCGACGGCGACAACGACCCCAAGTGCGGCACCGGCACCGGCGTCTACACCGACGTGACCACCCACCGCGACTGGATCGACCAGCAAACGGCGGCGTAGGTCTCGACGCGACGATGGCCCAGGCGAAGCGCTCGACGCTTCCGGCCTGGGCCTTCGTGCCGTGCGCCCGAAGCGGCTCCGCGCACACGGCGGTGGTCCGGCACACGGTCCGGGCGATGTATCGTCGCTCGCCGGTGAGCAGCGGCAGGTCTTCCCGCTGCTGGGGTTGGCGGAGCGATGCAGGGCGGTTCGATGGGCACTCGCACGCTGGGCTTGATCGGCTCGGCGGCCGGCGGTCTGGAGACGCTCCGCTCGTCGCTGGTCGAGCCTGCGATGGAGCGCGGTTGGCGGGTCGCGGTCACGCTGACACCGACCGCCGGAACCTGGCTGGACTCCACGGGTGAGCGGGATCGGATCGAGCGCGTCACCGGGTTGCCGTGCCGAGTGCAACCGCGGATGCCGTCCGAGGCCAGGCCGCACCCGCCGATCGACTGCTACTTGGTCTGCCCGGCTTCGTCCAACACGGTCGCCAAGCTCGCGCTGGGCCTGTCCGACAACCAGGCGCTCACCACCGTCTGCGAAGCGATCGGCGGCCAGGACGTGCCGGTCGCCGTGTTCCCGAGGATCAACGCCGCCCATGCGCGCCAGCCCGCGTGGGACTCGCACGTCGAGGCCTTGCGCAGCGCCGGTGTGCACCTGCTCATGGGTTACTTGCCGCTGCACGAGCCGCGCAGTGCGCCGGACGAGGACCTGCCTTGGCAGCAGATCCTCGACGCGGTCGAAGCGCTCGTCCCGATCCGTTAGGGACTGATCACCCCTCGGGGTTGCAGCATCCTGGGAGAGCTGGCGAAAAAGGCCCAGGCGAAGCGACCGACGCTTCTGACCTGGGCCTTCGTGTTCGGAGCGGATGACGGGAATCGAACCCGCATTCTCAGCTTGGGAAGCTGATGTTCTACCATTGAACTACATCCGCATTCGACGGCCCCATTGCTGCTGCACCGTATTGCCGTCTGCGGTGTTCATCAGCCTAGCACGGCGGCCGTCGAAGATCGTTCCACCCCCTCCGGATACGCTGCACCGCGTGCTACTGAGCGACCGGGACCTGCGTAAAGAACTCGACGAAGGTCGGCTGCGGCTCGACCCGTTCGAGTCGGCGATGATCCAGCCGTCGAGCATCGACGTGCGACTGGACCGGTTCTTCCGGGTCTTCGACAACTCGAAGTACACCCACATCGACCCGGCGCAGCAGCAGGACGAGCTGACTTCGCCGGTGGAGGTGCCCGACGACGATCCGTTCGTGCTGCACCCCGGCGAGTTCGTGCTCGGGTCGACCTACGAGGCGGTGCGGCTGCCGGAGGACCTGGCGGGCCGGTTGGAGGGCAAATCCTCGCTGGGCCGGCTCGGGCTGCTCACGCATTCCACGGCCGGGTTCATCGATCCCGGGTTCTTCGGGCACATCACGCTCGAACTGTCCAATGTGGCCAATCTGCCGATCACGTTGTGGCCGGGCATGAAGATCGGGCAGCTGTGCCTGTTCCGGTTGTCCAGTCCGGCCGAGCACCCGTACGGCACGAAGCGCGCCGGTTCCCGCTACCAGGGGCAGCGCGGGCCGACCCCCTCGCGCGCGTACATGAGCTTCCACCGCGTGGACACTCGCCGCGGCTGAATGCACACGAGGCGTGTCCGCACAACTCCTGCCTGAACGATCCAGAGCGGATCGTGACGATCGTCACGCTGAATCGTGGAAGTAAAGCTGAGGTTCAGACTCTAAAGTCCCCGAAGCCCGGCGCTCTCCCCAGGGATGCAAGGTGGCATACCGGCGAGCGGGCACAGGAGAACTTCGATGTCGGTTTCGCAGTCGCGCGCCTCCGAGGCCCCTTCGGGGCACTTGGGGCACGTGTTGATGATCGCGAGCGCGGCGGCGCTCGGTGGTTTCCTCTTCGGCTACGACACCTCCGTGATCAACGGTGGCGTCGATGCCATCCAGGCCCACTTCCGCGTGGGGTCCGCGCTGACCGGGCTGGTCGTCTCCTCGGCGCTGCTCGGGTCGGCCGTCGGCGCCGCGATCGCCGGTGGGCTCGCCGACCGGATCGGGCGCATCCGGGTGATGCAGCTCGCGGCGGTGCTGTTCATCATCAGCGCGCTCGGTTCCGCCGTCCCGTTCGCCATCTGGGACCTGGCGATCTGGCGGATCATCGGCGGCATCGCGATCGGCATCGCCTCGGTGATCGCCCCCGGCTACATCGCCGAGGTCGCGCCCGCCGAGTACCGGGGCAGGCTGACCTCGTTGCAGCAGCTCGCCATCGTGCTCGGGATCGCGCTGTCCCAGCTGGTCAACTACGGGCTGGCCGCTGCGGCGGGCGGCAGCGCCTCCAACGAGCTCGGCCCGTGGCAGGCGTGGCAGTGGATGCTCGCGGTCGCCGCGGTCCCGGCGCTGATCTACCTGATCGTCGCGTCGCGGATTCCGGAATCGCCGCGCTACCTGGTCGCCGCGGGCAAGACCGACGAAGCCCGCGCGGTGCTGGCCAAGATCGAGCCCGGCGACCCGGACGGCAAGATCTCCGAGATCCGCGACGCGCTCGGCGAGCGCAAGCCGAAGCTCTCCGACCTGCGCGGCCGGTTCGGCGTGCTGCCGATCGTCTGGGTCGGCATGGCCATCGCCGCGCTGCAGCAGTTCGTCGGCATCAACGTGATCTTCTACTACTCGTCGTCGCTGTGGCAGTCCGTCGGCATCGACGAGAGCAGCTCGCTGCTGCTGAGCCTGTTCACCTCGATCGTGAACATCCTCGGCACGTTCGTCGCGATCGCGCTGGTCGACAAGATCGGCCGCAAGCCGCTGCTGGTCATCGGTTCCATCGGCATGGCCGTCTCGCTGGCGGTGACCGGCTGGGCGTTCAGCTTCGCCGAGGTGGTCGGTGAGGACGCGAAGCTCCCGCCGGAGTGGGGCGTCGTCGCACTGATCACGGCGAGCGCGTTCGTGCTGTTCTTCGCCTCCTCGTGGGGCGTGGTGATGTGGGTGCTGCTCGGCGAGATGTTCCCGCCGCGCATCCGCGCCGCTGCGCTGGCCGTGGGCACCATGACCAACTGGATCGCGAACTGGCTGGTCACGGTCAGCTTCCCGAGCCTGCGCGACTGGAACCTGCCCGCGACCTACTTCATGTACGCGGCGTTCGCGCTGATCTCGTTGGTCTTCGTGCTGCGGTACCTCAAGGAGACCAACGGCCGGTCCCTGGAAGAGATGGGCAGCTGACAGCAGCTGATCGACTCGCGGACGGTCCAGCCGGGACGACTTCCCGGCTGGACCGTTCTTTTTCTGCCGCGGTCCGGCCCTGGCGGGAGGTCAGTCCTCCAGCAGCTCGGCAGGATCGAACGCCAGCGGGAACGGAACCTCCGTCTCGAACCGCGACCCGGCCAACGCCTTCGCGTGCACCCGGTAGCCGGCTTCGTCCAGCCGCAGCAGCACGACCTCTGCGTGTTGCCGCGCGTAGGAGACCTCGACCCGCATGAAGTATTCGATGCCCGCCTCGGCGCAGCGGGCAGGCTTGTCAATACGGTCCCGCTTGCGGCTCGACGGTGTCACGCATTCACCGACCAGCAACGCCTTCTCTGCCGGAACCCACACTTGCCCCTCGGCAGGGGCGCGTAGCACCGCGAAGTGATCGATCGCTGTGCCAGTGCCGCCGAATGCAAAAAGGGCAGGCCACTCGGGCCTGCCCTTCTCGCTGTTGCGGTCAGCTGTCGGCCTTGTCCTCCTTCGGCAGCGGAGTGCCGGTGGGTTCGGCGTCGGTGGCGACGTCGGCCTTGCCGTTGGCCTCGGCCTCGGCGCCCGGGTCGGTCTCGGTGACCGGCGCCGAGGCACCGTCGGTGCCGCGCTTGACGCTGGACAGCAGCAGTTGCGCCACGTCGAGGACTTCGACGTCCTCGGAGGCGGCCTGCTCGTTCTGCCGGGAGGTCAGCCCGTCGGTGAGCATGACGCGGCAGAACGGGCAGCCGGTGGCGATCTTCTGCGGCGCGGTGCCCAGCGCCTCGTCCACGCGGTCGACGTTGATGCGCTTGCCGATGCGCTCTTCCATCCACATCCGCGCACCGCCTGCGCCGCAGCACATCGAGCGGTCGCCGTGCCGCGGCATCTCCCGGAAGTTCGCGCCGGAAGCGCCGACCAGGTCCCGCGGCGGGGTGTAGACCTTGTTGTGCCTGCCCAGGAAGCAGGGGTCGTGGTAGGTGACGTCCTCGGCGACCGGGGCCACCGGGGTGAGCCGCTTCTCCCGCACCAGCTTGTTCAGCAGCTGGGTGTGGTGCACGACCTCGAAGTTCCCGCCGAGCTGCGAGTACTCGTTGGCGAGGCTGTTGAAGCAGTGCGCGCAGGTCGCGACGATCTTGCGCTTGCCCGGTTCGCGGTTCTCGAACACCGAGTTCAGCGTCTCGACGTTCTGCTGGGCGAGCATCTGGAACAGGAACTCGTTGCCCGCGCGCCGCGCCGGGTCACCGGTGCAGGTCTCCTCGCCGCCGAGCACGGTGTACTTCACGTCGGCCAGGTGCAGCAGCTCCGCGACCGCGCGGGTGGTCTTCTTGGCGCGGTCCTCGAAGGCGCCCGCGCAGCCGACCCAGAACACGTACTCGACGTCGTCTTCGAGCTCACCGTCGAAGACCGGGACCTCGAAGTCCAGCTCCTCGGTCCAGGCCAGCCGGTCCTTGGCGTTCTGGCCCCACGGGTTGCCCTTGTTCTCCAGGTTCTTGAACATCCCGCCGAGCTCGGTGGGGAAGTTCGACTCGATCAGCACCTGGTAGCGGCGCATGTCGACGATGTGGTCCACGTGCTCGATGTCCACCGGGCACTGCTCCACGCAGGCACCGCAGTTGGTGCAGGCCCACAGCACCTCGGGGTCGATCACCCCGGCCTCTTCCGGCCCGCCGACCAGCGGCCGGTCCGCCTCGGCCAGCGCGAGCGCGTCGATCCCGGCGAGCTTCTCGTCCGCGCCGTCGCCGGTGATGCCGACCTCGTCACCGGCCATGTCCCGCTTGCCACCGGCCTGCAGGTACGGCGCCTTCGCGTAGGCGTGCTCGCGCAGCGAGGTGATCAGCAGCTTCGGCGAGAGCGGCTTGGCGGTGTTCCACGCCGGGCACTGCGACTGGCACCGGCCGCACTCGGTGCAGGTGGTGAAGTCCAGCCAGCCCTTCCACTTGAAGTCCTCGACCTGGCCTGCGCCGAACACGTCGGTGTCCGGGTCGGCTTCTTCGAAGTCGAGTTCCTTGCCGCCGGACATCATCGGCTGCAGCGCGCCCAGTGCGGGGGCGTCGCCGAGCTCGCGCTTGAAGTAGATGTTGAAGAACGCGGTGAACCGGTGCCAGGCCACGCCCATGGTGATGTTCCGGGCGATCACGATCACCCAGATCATCGCGGAGAGGATCTTGAACCCGGCGAAGACCGAGACGGCCGCGGTGCTGGCGGGCAGCACGCTGCCGATCGCGTAGGTCAGCGGCGAGGACCACACCGGCGCCTCGAACAGCCCGGACGACTCCTTGAACGCCCGCAGGCCCATGATGCCGAAACCTTCCAGCACCACCACGGCTTCGACGAAGTACGCCTGCCCGAAGTTCGAGCCCTGGAACCGCGAGACCCGCCCGGCGCGGCGCGGGTGGTTGAGCTGGCGCACCGCGATCAGCCAGAACCCGCCGATCACGGTGGTGATGCCCAGCAGCTCGACGATCAGGTTCCACGGGCCGAACCAGCTCAGCAACGGCGTCTCGAAGGTCGGCACGAAGACCTCGAAGTACGCCTCCAGCACGCTCAGGCTCAGCCCGCCGAAACCGACCATCACGAACCAGTGGGCCACGCCGACGTGCCCCCACTTGAGCATCTTCGTGTGGCCCACGATCTCTTTGAGCATGTTCCCGAACCGGGCCCCGAACGGGCCGCGCCTGGTCGGGTCCGGTTGTCCGAGGCGGATCGACGAGATCATCCGCCGCACTGTCCGCACGACCATCACCACCGCGACGGCCGTGACGGCCAGGCAGATCAGGCCCAGGACCAGCTGCAGAGCACTCATGCTCGCGGCCTCCATGTTCGGGGTTAGTCCGTTTGGGGAGCGTACGCCTTATTACCGATCGGTAACCAGCGGGGCTCCGGTGGTGGGAGCAGGGGCTGATTCTGCGAGACCCCGACGCGAAAAACTAGTTGGTCAGCTGTACAGCAAATTGCGGTGCCCTCGCCCCGGAAGGCAGGTCGTCGCTCGGGTGGCAAGAAGCGGCCATTGCTCGGGTTTCTGCGGATCGTCCCTGCTGGACGCGGTGCATCCGTGCGCGCTCGCGGTCAGCGCTGCCTGCTGCCCGCGGCGGCTCGCGCCGCTCGCCGGCCGCTGTTCGCGCAGGTGCGATTTTCGCCACTTACCTGCTGCTCGGAGCCTTGATCTTCCTGGGGCTGCGGCTGCCGGGCCCGTCCGTTGATCGTCGTGCGGCCGCGGGTTCGAGTAGGCTGCACCCCGGAAGTAGTACGACCGTTCAGCTTTCTGGGAGATCCGGTGGGTTATCTGCTGCTGGCGTTGGCGATCTGCTCGGAGGTGCTCGGCACGATCTCGCTGAAGTTCTCCGAGGGGTTCAGCAAGCCGCTGCCGTCCGCGCTGGTCGTGGTCGGCTACGGCGCCGCTTTCGCGGCTCTGGGCGCGGTGCTCAAGGCGGGCTTGCCGGTCGGCGTGGTCTACGCGATCTGGTCCGGCGCCGGGGTGGCGCTGATCGCCGTGATCGGGGTGCTGTTCCTCGGTGAACAGGTGACCGCGGTGCAGGTCGGCGGCCTCCTGCTGATCATCGGCGGGGTGCTGGCGCTGGAACTCGGCGGTGCGCATTGACCGGGTCAGCGACTTCGGACGGCCGCCGCGCCAAGGGCGAGCGCCGCAGACGCGCCATCCTCGACGCCACGGCGCGGGTGGTCGAACGCGACGGCGTAGCCGGCGTCAGCCATCGCGCCATCGCCCGCGAGGCCGGAGTGCCCGCGGCATCGATCGCCTACTACTTCACCGGCATCGACGACCTGCTGGTGGCGACGTTGCTGGAGAGCGTCGACCTGCTGATCGCGGATATCGCGAACATGCGCGAGCGCGCGCCCGCGAACGGGCGGGAATGGGCGCGCGTCATCGCGGAGAACTTGGCGCTGATGATCGACGAGCGGCGGGCGCGCACC
>NZ_JAFRFW010000975.1:0-3669 GCF_017434145.1 Saccharopolyspora sp.
GGCCCCGGCGGTGGTGTTCGACGATGCCGATGTCGAGCGCGCGGCGCGGGGCATTGCGCGGGCCGCGTTCGGCGACGCGGGGCAGAGCTGCACCGCTGCGAGCCGGGTGCTGGCCGGGCCTGGTGTGCACGACGAGCTGGTGGCCGCGCTCGCGGAGCAGGCGGCCGCGTTGCGCCCGGGGCCGCCGCAGGACCTCGATGCCGCGTTCGGCCCGCTGAACAGTTCCGGACAGCTGGACCTGGTCGCCGAGCACGTCGAGCGGTTGCCGGAGCACGCCCGGGTGGTCGCAGGCGGCAGGCGCAAGGGCGGTCGCGGCTACTTCCACGAGGCCACCGTCGTGGCCGGGATGCAGCAGGAGGACGAGCTGGTGCAGCACGAGGTGCTGGGCCCACTGCTGACGGTGCAGCGCTTCACCGATGAGGCCGAGGCGGTGGCGTTGGCCAACGGAGTGCGCTACGGGCTGGTCGCCAGCGTCTGGACGCGGGAGCACGCGCGGGCGATGCGGATGTCGCAGGCGTTGCAGGCGGGCACGGTGTGGATCAACGCGCACCGGCCGCTGGTCGCCGAGATGCCGCACAGCGGGTTCAAGCATTCCGCGTCGGCGCGCGATTTCGGCCGTTTCGGCCTGGAGGAGTACACCCGCATCAAGCACGTGATGTCCCAAGTGGACGAGTGAGGTCCGGCTCGCGGGCATTCCCCGTTCTGTCCGTGCCGCACCGACGTCGACACGTGGAAGTGCATTGCGGATAGTTCTGCTGGCGTCGCGGAACGGGCGCGGCGGGCTGTCGTGCGAGGCTTGCGGGCGGGTCGCGCGATGCGTGGTGGTGGCGATCGTTGCGGGCATGACTCCACCATGCCGCCGTCGAACTCGAGTTCGCATCACTGGATCGAGTGGATCTCGACGCTCGTCAGCTCCGGTGCAGCGCGACCGACAGCAGGGCCGCCGCGGGGCCGGTGAGCCGCTGCCCGGCCTGCCAGACCGCGTGCAGCGGCCGCGTCAGATCCAGCCCGGTGACCGGTGCTTCCACGACCAGACCCGCGTCGAGGTCGGTGCCCACCGCCATCATGCTGAGCACGGCAGGCCCGGCTCCGGCCACCACGCTGTTGCGGACCGCGGTGGTCGAGTGCAGTTCCAGCAGCGGCTCGGCGGGTGTGACCGAGGCCGTCGCCAGTGCGCGGTCGAGCGTTTCGCGGGTGCCCGAGCCGGTCTCCCGGACGATCAGCGGCGTGCCCGCGAGCTCCGCGGCGTCCAGTGGCCGCCGCAGCCGCGCCCACGGGTGCGACGTCGGAACCACCACGGCCAGCCGGTCCTGGCTGAGGTAGCGCACCGAAACACCCTCGGGCACTTCGGGTGATTCGAGGAAACCGAGGTCGGCGCGCCCGTGCCGGACGGCGTCGGTGACCGCTGCGGAGTTGGCGCTGTCGAGTTCCATGCGCAGTCCGGTGAAGGCGTTGCGCAGTTCGCCGACCCAGCGCGGTGCGAGGTAGTCGGCGATGGTCATGCTCGCGGCGACCCGAAGCCGTTGCTCGTGCTTCGCGTGCAGGGTCCGCACGCCGGTCAGCAGCGCGTCGACGTCGGTGAGTACGTGCCTGGCCCATCCGGCGACGGTGGCTCCGGCGTGGGTGAGGGTGGCACCTCGTTTGGTGCGTTCCAGCAGGTGCAGGCCGAGGCCGCGTTCCAGGCCGCTGAGTCGTTTGCTCGCGGAAGGCTGGCTGATCCGCAATTCGGTGGCGGCGGCGCCGATGCTGCCAAGCTCGTCGACGAGCACCAGCAGCCGCAAGGACGGCAGGTCGGGTTCGGTCATGGTGCCTTCCTGGGTAGCACGGCGCCGAGTTCGCCTCGGTCATGCATTGCGGCTATGACGACCTCTCCTGCTCACGGCTACAGCTGGGGCGCCGCGGGCGCAAGGCTCGTGCCCATGCAGCTTGCGCGAGAAGATCGAACCGGTCGGCCCTGGCAGCAGTTGCTGCCGGGGCTGGCGTTGACCGCCGCGGCGACCGCGTTGTCTTGGATGCTGGCCTCGGCGGTGTCCTGGGCGAGCCCGCTGACCGCGGCGGTGGTGCTCGGTGTTCTGGTGGGGAACGTTCCGGTGCCTGCGTCGGTGCGTCCCGGTCTGCGCTGGGCTACGCGGGTTCTGCTGCGGGTGGGTGTGGTCCTGCTGGGCGTGCAGCTCGCGGTCGGTCAAGTGCTGCACCTGGGGGCGGCGACCTTGGTCGTTGTGGTGGTGGCCGTGGTCGTCACCTACGTGGGAACGGTGGCGTTCGGTCGGTTGCTCGGGGTCTCGCGCGGATTGTCAGTGCTGGTGGCGACCGGGTTTTCGATCTGCGGCGCTTCGGCGATCATGGCTGTGGAAGGAGTCGTGGACCGCGACGACGAGGACGTTGCCACCAGCGTCGCGATGGTGACCGTGTTCGGTGGGGCCGCGATGGCGCTGTTGCCGTCACTGGCGGCGATGCTCGGGTGGGCCCCGGCCGAGTACGGCCGGATCGCCGGCGGCAGCGTGCACGAGGTCGCGCAGGTCGTGGCCGCGGCGTCGCCGGTGGGCACGGCGGCGGTCGCGGTGGCGGTAGTGGTCAAGCTCAGCCGGGTGGTGCTGCTGGCGCCGCTGGTGGCGTTGCTGAGCCAGACGCGGCGAATCCGCGTCCGATCGGGCGAGCGCCCGCCGGTGTTGCCGTGGTTCGTGATCGGATTCCTGCTCGCGATGCTGGTGCGCACCACCGGCCTGCTGCCCCCCGCTGCGCTCGCGGGAGCGCAGCAGGTCACGACCGTGTTGATGGCCGGTTCGCTGTTCGCGCTCGGCACTTCGATGCGGCTGGCCGCGCTGGCGCGCACCGGCCCGAAGGCGCTGGTGCTGGGCGCGGCCTCGACCGCACTGATCACCGGCGTGACCATCGCCGGGGTGTTGGTGACGGCCTGAGCTCAGCGTCGCGGGCGGCTCCACGGCCGGGCCTGCTCGAACGCCCGCGACGCGCGCAGCACGCGGGCGTCGCCGTGCCGCGGGCCGACGATCTGCAGCCCGATCGGCAGCCCGTCCGAGGTGAATCCGCACGGCACGCTCGAAGCCGGTTGCTGGGTCATGTTGAACGGGTAGGTGAACGGCGTCCACCCGGTCCAGCGCGGCGAGTCCGAACCTGCCGGTGCCTCCAGCCCGGCCTCGAACGGCGGGATTCCGACCGTGGGGGTCAGCAGCAGGTCGTAGGTCTCGTGGAAGGCGCCCATGCGCTGGCCGAGGGCCATGCGCGTGTTGGTGGCTTCCAGGTAGTCCTGGGCGGAGTAGGTGAGCCCTTGTTCGACGATCTCCCGCAGTCCGGGGTCGAGCAGCTGCCGCTGCCGCTCGCCGAGGTGCTCGACGGACTTGGCCGCACCGGCGAACCACAGCACGTGGAAGTCGGCGACCGGGTCGCTGAAGCCGGGGTCGGCGCGTTCGACGGTGGCGCCGAGTTCGGTGAACACCTCGGCGGCCCGCGCGACCGCTTCGGCCACCTCCGGGTCGGCGTGGGCGAACCCCAGATCGGGGCTGAAGGCGATCCGCAGTCCCCGCACGCCGTCGTCGAGCCCGTCGAGGAACGACCCGGCCGGCTGCGCCAGCGCGGACCAGTCGCGGCTGTCCGGCCCGGTCAGCACGTCGAGCATCAGCGCGGTCTCGGTGACGGTGGTGGTCATCGGCC
>NZ_JAFRFW010000976.1:0-2388 GCF_017434145.1 Saccharopolyspora sp.
CGGCGCGGTGCGCACCGGCGCGGACGTGCTGGCCGCGCAGAACTGGCAGCCGCTGACGGGCAGCCGGGTCGGACTGATCACCAACCCGACGGGCGTGCTGGCTTCCTTGCAGCACATCGTCGATGCGATGCACGCGTCCGGTGCGGTGGATATCGCCGCCGTGTTCGGTCCCGAGCACGGTTTCCGCGGCACCTCGCAGGCCGGTGGCTCCGAGGGGAACGTGACCGATCCGCGCACCGGCCTGCCGGTCTACGACGCCTACGGCGCGAACGCGGACGAGCTGGCCCGCATGTTCGGCAAGGCCGGTGTGCAGCGCGTGGTGTTCGACATCGCCGACGTCGGCGCCCGCTTCTACACCTACGTGTGGACCATGTACACCGCGATGCGCGCAGCCGCGCGCACCGGCGCCGAGTTCGTCGTGCTGGACCGGCCGAACCCGATCGGTGCGCAAGTGGCGGGTCCGCGGCTGGACATGCGGTTCGCCTCCGGTGTCGGTGCGCTGCCGATCGCGCAGCAGCACGGCATGACGCTCGGCGAGCTTGCCCGCATGTTCGACGCCGAGTACCTCGACCCGCCGCTCGGCCAGCGGCTGTCGGTGGTGCGCGCCGAAGGATGGCGCGGTCGTGCCGCGGGCTCGGCGTTGCCGTGGGTGCCGCCGAGCCCGAACATGCCGACGCCGGACACCGCGATGGTGTACCCGGGCACCGGGCTGTTCGAGGGCACCGTGCTGTCCGAGGGGCGCGGCACCACGCACCCGTTCGAGATCATCGGGGCGCCGGGGATCGATTGGCGCTGGGCGGACGAGCTGAACGCCGCCGGGCTGGAGGGCCTCCGCTTCCGGGAGACCTACTTCGTGCCCGAGTTCGGCAAGCACGCCGGCGCCACCTGCGGCGGCGTGCAGCTGCACCGCGGCGGAGAGGTCGACGCGATCCGCATCGCGATCACCATGCTGGTCACGGCGAAGCGGCTGTTCGGCCCGGTCTTCGGCTGGCGCCCGGACGGCATGATCGACAAGCTGGCCGGCACCGACCGGGTCCGCACCATGGTCGACGCGGGCGCGGGCGTGGACGAGATCGTCGGCTCGTGGGATGCGGAACTGGCCGAGTTCCGGCGCCTGCGGGAGCGTTTCCTGCTGTACCGGTGAGCGCGTGCTCATTGCTGACGAGGGTGGGTCTTGATGCGCGGAACGCTGTTGGCTCTGGTCCTCACGGCGATCACGGCGACGGCCGCGGGACCGGCGTGCGCTTCGCCGCCGGTCGGCGCGGGCGGCCGCTTCGACCGCCCGCAGGACGGGTTCTCCTCCGCGGAGACCGTGCTGCGGCCGGGTTCCCCGGAGCAGGCCGGGCTCGCGGCGGCGCCGATCGATGACGCGCTGCGGCGGATCGGGGCTTGGACGGGGCCGACGCCGGGGCGCGAGCACCCGATGTTCGCCGGTGCGGTGGCGCTGCTGGCCCACGACGGCGTGGTGGTGCGGCACGAGGCGTTCGGCAAGGAGGTCCGCTACTCCGACGCGCAGGGCACCGAGCTGCCGCCGCAGCAGCAGGAGCCGATGCGCCCGGACACGATCTTCGACGTCGCATCGCTGACGAAGCTGTTCACCTCGATTGCGGTGCTGCAGCAGGTCGAGGACGGCGACGTGGACCTGGACACCCCTGTCGCGCACTACCTGCCGGAGTTCGGCGGCCAGGGCAAGCAGTCGATCACCGTGCGGCAGCTGCTCACGCACACCTCCGGGCTGCCGTCCGAGGTGCAGCTGTGGAAGCTGCCCCCGCAGGAGCGGATCCCGCACGTGCTGCGGCTGAGCCCGGAGAAGCCGCCGGGAACGGCTTACCAGTACTCCGACCCGAACTTCATCACCCTGGGCGTGCTGGTGTCCCGGATGGCCGATGCGCCGCTGGACCAGGTGGTCCGCGAACGCATCACCGGCCCGCTGGGCATGGACGACACCGGCTACAACCCGCCGCCGAGCGAGCTGCACCGCATCGCGGCGACCGAGTTCCAGACCGAGCCCCCGCGCGGCATGGTCCGCGGCGAGCCGCACGACGAGAACGCCTGGTCGCTGGGCGGCGTGGCCGGTGAAGCGGGCTTGTTCTCCACCGCGCACGACCTGGGCGTGCTCGGGCAGGCGCTGGTCAACGGCGGCGGTTACGGCGAGCAGCGGATCCTGCAGCCGGAGACGGTCGAGCGGATGCTGACCGACTACAACGGCGCGTTCCCCGGCGACGGGCACGGTTTGGGCTTCGAACTGGACCAGCGCTGGTACATGGCCGGGCTGAGCGGCCCGCGCACGGCCGGGCACACCGGTTTCACCGGTACTTCGCTGGTGCTGGACCCGGACTCGCGTTCGGTGGTGGTGCTGCTGACCAACCGGGTGCACCCGACGCGGGA
>NZ_JAFRFW010000977.1:0-3124 GCF_017434145.1 Saccharopolyspora sp.
CGGCCGCGGCGCCGACGCCGTCTACGACGCGGCGGGCGCGCAAGCCGCGGTGGAGTCCGGGTTGTCGTGCTTGGGCACGCGCAAGCCGATGGTGTCGGTGGCGATCTACGAGCACCCGTTCCCCGTCACGCTGCTCAAACTCGTCATGAGCGAGGCTCTCGTGCGCGGATCGCTGGCCTACACCGCCGAGGACTACCGCGCGGTGATCGACCTGATGGCCCGCGGGCACTACGACACCACCGGCTGGGTCTCGCACATCCCTATCGGGCAAGTCGTCGATGAGGGCTTCGACGCGCTGCGGGCGGGCCGGAAGATGAAGGTGCTGGTGGACCCGGCGGGCTAGCAGGCGAGTCAGGCGGTGGTCGCGGTGCGCCGGAACTCGCTCGGGTTGAGGCCCTGGACCCGTTTGAACGCGGCGCTGAAACCGAACGGGTCGGAGTAGCCCACGGTGCGGGCGATGTCCGCGATGGTCGCGGCCTCCCGCTCGGCCAGCAGGTCCGCGGCGAGCGTCATGCGCCAGCGGGTGAGGTAGGTCAGCGGCGGTTCACCGACCAGCTCGGTGAACCGCTTGGCCAGCGTGGAGCGCGACACCCCGGTGCGTTCGGCCAGCGCGGCGACCGTCCACGACGCCGCCGGTTCGGCGTGCAGCAGGCGCAGCGCGTCGCCGACCACCGGGTCGCGCTGCGCGGTCCACCAGGCCGGAGGTTCGCCGCCGGGACGGTCGAACCACTCGCGCAGCGTGCAGACCAGCATCCAGTCCAGCAGCCGGTCGAGCACCACCTGCTGGCCCGGTTTGTCGACGGCGACCTCGGCGGCGAGGTGCTCCAGCACGGGGTCGCCCGTGTCCCCGGAGTCCACGCGCAGCACCGCCGGCAGTGCCTCCAGCAGCCGGTCGCTGGTAGCACCCCGCACCGGATATGCGCCGACGATCAGTGTCGTCGCACCGTCGTCGACGTCGTGGCCGCGGTCGTTCCAGCCGCGCCGGTGCCTGGTCCCGCCCTGCTCCGGAGTCGCGCAGTGCGCGCCGCACGCTATCGGTTCGGCCCGGGTGCCGACCTCGTCGACGAAGGTGAACGTCGCAGGGCCGCGCACCACGATCGTCTCACCGGCGGACAGCGGTTCGGGCGGATGCTTCTCCGGCACGATCCAGCCCCCGCCGGTCAGCACGGTGCACAAGGTCAGCGGGGCGCCGTCGGCGAAGTGCAGCGCCCAAGGCGGGGAAAGGGTCGAACTGCCGAACAACGAGCCGTGAGCCCGTATGCCGCGGAACAGGTCACCGAACGCATCCACCGCACCGAGCCTAGACGAATGCACAGGTAACCCGGTTCCTCACCCATGTGCTCGTCCGAGCAGGCGGTGTTGAATCGGACTCATGAGCACCAGCACAAGTCCCCTGACCACCCAGGACCTCGAATTTCTCGGACGCCCCCTGCACGGGTTGCTGTCCACGGCCGCGGGGCCACTGCCGCCGCAACCGCGGCCGGTGTGGTTCGAGGCCACCGCCGAGGGCGCGATCGAGCTGTTCACCGAGTCGGACTCGCTGAAAGTACGGCGTCTGCACCGCGACCCGCGCGCCTCGATCACCGTTGTCGCCCCGGTCGGTGAACGCGAGCAATGGGTGTCGGTCGTCGGCCGCACCACGATCGAATCCGGCGGAGCCAACGACCTGTGCAGCCGCCTGGCCCCGCGCTACTGGGACCTCGAGGACCCGGTCCGTGCCGAGGACCTCGCCGGGATGCTGGCCTCGGACCTGGTTCGCGTCGTCATCCACCCGGAAACCGTCCGCCGCTTCACGTACTGATCCGCAGCACCGCGCTGCCCACTCCGGGCTAGGCAAGCTACGACGCCGCAGACAAAGCAACGGTCACTGCCCTGATCTTGACCGGAGGACCCACCGTGCGGCGCCTCGCGCAGCGGGTTCACCGGCTCGTCGGCTCCCGGTGCGTTGAACCGCGAGTGGGCGACCACGAGGATCGTCGTTGATGAGCGATGACGTGATCCGCAGCGACCGCCTCGACCTGACCGTGCTCACCCCGAAGCTGCTGCAGCTGGTCCTGCGCGGCGATGCCGCCGAGCTGCAGCGCGCGCTGGGCGTGCACGTGCCTGCCGGGTGGTGCTCGGGAGTTCCGGCGCGGCGGCGGCTGGCGCAACTGGCCGACGACCGGAATGAACAACCATGGCTCGTGCGGGCCGTGGTGCACCGCGACCAGCAGGAAGTCGTCGGCCACATCGGATTCCACGCGCCACCGCGCGGCGGGCGGGTCGAGATCGGCTACGAGATCATGCCCGGTCATCAGCGCAAGGGCTATGCCATCGAAGCAGCGCGGGCACTGACCGGCTGGGCGCACGGCACCGGCCGAGCCATGATCTGCGTGGCCTGCATCCGCCCCGACAACACCGCCTCGCTCGCACTGGCCGCCGCACTCGGCTTCCACCGGGTCGGCGCCCGCAACGACGCCGCCGACGGCCTCGAACTGATCCACGAACGCACGCTGCCGGTGGCCTGACCGCCACGCCCTTGGCGAATCACCACTGCCGCGATCGAAGCGGGGCTCACCGGTCCGATGCGCCACCGGGCACATCGGCGACGCCGAGCACGCTCATGTCACTGCTCATCTCGGCCGGGCAGGCGGGTCGTGCAGTAGTCGCTGTGGGCGGCGAACCAGTCGTCGGCTTCCGCAGGCAGCGCGCGCAGGTGGCGCTCGGCGAGTTCGCGGCCGGTGACCAGCGCGGGAGTCTGCCAGCCGTGGGCCGGGAACCAAGTCGCCACCTGCGGGCGGGCGGACTCGACGTGCCGCAGCGCGCTCGGGTCGAGCCCGAAATGCACGAAGAAGCGCTGCAACTGCGGATGCCACGACTCGTCCCGGGTCTCGTTCACACCCAACCGGCTGCCCGGCGCGGACAATTCGGTGATGCGGGCGAACAGTTCCCGCACAGCCGCCCCGGGCAGATACCGCAGGAGACCTTCGGCCAGCCACGCCGTCGGGGCGGCCGGGTCGAACCCGGCCGCGCGCAGGGCGGCAGGCCAGTCTTCGCGCAGATCGACCGGCACGGTGATCCGCTCGCAGCCGGGCTGCGCCCGCAGCACGTGATCCTTGAACTCCAGCACGCGCGGCTGGTCGAG
>NZ_JAFRFW010000978.1:0-3299 GCF_017434145.1 Saccharopolyspora sp.
CGCCGCGGGCTCTGCGCCGTCGTCTCGCGATGCCGGCGCCGACGCCCTACGCGAGCCGACCGACCAGCTGCGCCGAGCTCGGGCGGCAGGCGCTCAGGACGACTTGCCCAAGATGCGGGTCATGCGGGTGCCGCACACCGGGCAGGTGCCCTTGGCCATCCGGCGGCCGTTGGTCTCCGTGATCTCGCCGGAGAAGTCCCGCTTCTCCCGGCACTTCACGCAGTAACCGTTGTAGGTCTCGGCCACGGCGCTCTCCTTCGTGTCGTGCTGGCAGCGGCGCCTCGCGCCGCCGGTCCGCCCGGTCCGGGCCGCGCAGGGAACCGTACCGGCGATCGAATCGCTAGCACTGCATTACGGTGATCGCATGTTCGGGCGAATGGAGTAACGCTTTAGGGGATCACGCCGAGTAGGCGCTGCGGAAATGCTCACAGCCGTGTCCCGCTGTCGGTGCCGGTCGCTAGGGTCGGATCTCGTGGCAGAACCGCAGGTCGAGGTGCGCCGCAGCAAACGCCGCCGCCAGACCGTCAGCGCGTATCGGGATGGCGACAAGGTCGTGGTGCTGCTCCCGGCACGGATGAGCCGGGCAGAAGAGAAGAAATGGGTGGCCGAGATGCTCAGCCGCCTGCAACGCAGCGAAACCCGCCGCCGGTCACCGGCGCGGGAGTCGGACGAGGCGCTGGTGCAGCGCTGCCGCGAACTCTCCGAGCAGTACTTGGACGATCGCGCCGAGCCGCGCTCGATCCGCTGGGTGCCGCCGATGCGCACCCGCTGGGCCTCGTGCACGCCGAGTTCCAAGACCATCCGGATCAGCAACCGGCTGCGCGACGTGCCGAGCTGGGTGCTGGACTACGTGCTGGTGCACGAACTCACGCACCTGCTGGTGCCCGGGCACGGCGCGGACTTCTGGAAGTGGGTCAACCGCTACCCGAAGACCGAGCGCGCCGTGGGTTACCTGGAAGGGCTCTCCGCCGCGGCGAACCTGGACCTGACCTTGGACGGCGATCCGGTGGACTGATGCCGGCGCCGCAGCCACAACGGCGCCCCGCGCTTTCCGAGCGAACGGACCGTTCGACCAAGCTACTGGGACGAACAGGCCGTTCACTCCGCGGCGCCGGTTTGTGCGCGGGCGACGCGGCTGTCACTTGTCCTGCTGGTCGTCCCGGCCCTGCTGGTCGTTCTCGCCCTGCTCGCCGCCGTCCTGGCCCGCTTCGTCCTGCTTCACCTCGTCCTGTTCGGCCGCCTCGGCGCGCTTGATCGCGGCGATCGGGTCGTCCAGGTCGGAACTCGCGCCCCAGCGATCGGCGAAGTCCAACGGCTCGTCCAGGTCGGCCGCGCTCGGCAGCAGGTCGGGGTGGTCCCAAACCCGGTCCCGGCTGTCCACGCCGTGCCGCTCGGTCATCAGCCGCCACAGGTTCGCCGCGTCCCGCAGCCGCCGCGGCCGCAGCTCCAGGCCGATCAGCGTGGCGAAGGTCTGCTCGGCGGGCCCGCCGCTGGCGCGCCTGCGGCGGATCGTCTCGCGCAACGCGTCCGCTCCCGGCAGCCGGTCGCTGACCGCGTCCGAGACGACCACGGCCGCCCAGCCCGCGCCCCGCGCGAGCAGCGTCGCCAGCCGGGTCAGCGCGGCCTGCTGCTCCGGGGTGTTCTTCGGCTCGAGCATCCCGGACCCCATCAGCTCCTGCATCGAGCTGGGATCCGTCGGGTCGATCTTGCTGGCCATGTCCTCCAGCGAGGAGGTGTCGACCTGGATGCCGCGCGCGTACTCCTCGACGGTGGCCAGCAGCCGCTGCCGCAGCCACGGCACGTGGCTGAACAGCCGGTGGTGCGCGGCCTCCCGCGCGGCCAGGAACAAGGTGACCTCTTCGAGCGGGCGGTCCAGCCCCTCGACGAAGCGCTGCACGTTCGCGGGCAGCAGCGCGGCGGTGCCCTCCGGCGCCAGCGGCAGGCCGACGTCGGTGGAGGTGAGCACCTCGGCGCCGAGCTCGGCGAGGCTGTTGCCCAGCTGCGAACCGAACCCGAGTCCGCCCATCTGCCCGAGCATGGACAGCAGCGGCCCCGCCGCCTGCTTGGCCTCCTCCGGCAACGCCTCCAGCCAGGCGCTCGACACCCGCTGGGCCACCGGGTCGCACAGCCGCTGCCAGGTCGGCAGCGTCTGCTCCACCCAGTCCACCGACGACCAGGACTTGACCGAGCGCACTCCGGCGGGCAGCGCCGTCATCGGATCCGTCCACAGCTCGGCCAGGTGCATCGCGTCCTCGATGCCCTTCACCTGCTGCTGGCTGGGCCGCTCGGTGCGCTGGTTGTTGTGCAACTGCTGCACCGCGAGCTGCTTGGCCAGGTCGTAGTTGACCGGCCCGGAACCGGAACCACCTGGCTGCCCGGAGTGGCTCAGCGCCTGGCCGAGCTGGGTGAGCATCTGCCCGAGCTGGCCCATGTCGAAGTTCGGCATCCCGCCCGGTCCGCCCGAACCGCCGGGCAGCGAGCCGAAGCCGAACCCGAAGCCGGACTGCTGCCCGGAATCGCCGGCGCCACCCTCGGAGCGCCCTTCCGACGAGTCGCGCTTGTCGCGGTCGTCGTCGGGATCCTGCGGGCTGAACCCGAACGGCGTGTCACTCATGCTTCCACCGTACGCGGGCGGGGCGTGCGCGGATAAGGCGCTCACCTGCCCGGTTCGGCGGATGTTCGCAGCTCGTGGCTTGATCGGCGGCGCACCCGGCGGCGGGAATCTCGCGCACGGCGAACACGTACGCTGTCGGCTCGTGACCCGTCGTACCTGGACCTTATTGATCAGCGTCGTCCTCGTCGTCGCATTCGGGCTGCTCGGCGGCTTCGTCCGGGTGCCCTACGTGGCGCTCGGACCGGGGCCGACGTACAACACGCTCGGCGAGGACGGCGGCACGCCCGTGATCAACATCGACGGGCAGCGCACCTACCCGACGGCCGGGAACCTGAACATGACCACGGTGTCGGTCGCCGATCACCTCTCGCTGCTCGGCGCGCTGGGGATGTGGGTCAGCGGCCGTTACGCGCTGGCGCCGCGGGAGGTCTACTACCCGCCGACCAAGACCGAGCAGCAGATCGAGCAGGAGAACACCGAGGCGTTCAACGACTCGCAGACCTCCGCGGAGACCGCGGCGCTGCGCCACCTCGGCTATCCGACGAAGGTCGTCGCCGGCCAGGTCGTCAAGGGCAGCCCCGCGGACGCGGTGCTCGACGCCGGGGACCAGATCCTGTCGGTCAACGGGCGGCCGATCACCGACGCGGCCGCGCTGCAGGCGGCGGTGGGTGGCAGCCCGCCGGGC
>NZ_JAFRFW010000979.1:0-3660 GCF_017434145.1 Saccharopolyspora sp.
CACCTGCCGCGGCACCACGAGTTCGGCCGCGTACCGGGTCAACGGTCCCGGCCCGAACGACTCGACGGTGCCGGTCACCGCGGCCGAGGTGAACCGTCCGACCAGTTCGCTGGTCAGCCGCTTCAGCCCGGCCTGCGCGGGCCGCGTCGCGTCGTAGTCCGCCACCGCCGCCACCGCAGGCAGCCTGGCCAGTTCACCGGCGGCCTCGTCCAGCTCACCGGCGTCGCCGTCCGGCCAGAAGTGCTTCGCGGCCAGCCGCACGATCTCCGCGCGATCATCCGCGCCGGACAGTTCGCGCAGCGAGATTCGGCCCGAGTGCACGCCGTCCTCCACGTCGTGCACCGAGTACGCGACGTCGTCGGCCCAGTCCATGATCTGCGCTTCCAGGCAGCGCTGCTGCGGGACCGAAGCCTGCCGCAGCCAGCTGAACACGTCGAAGTCGTCCGGGTAGACGCCGAACTTGACCATCCCGGGGCGTCGCGGCCACGGGTACTTCGTGGCCGCGTCCAATACGGCGCGCGTGAGGTTCAGGCCGCTGCCCTCACCCGACTCCCCGAGCAGCTTCGGCTCCAGGCGGGTCAGGATCCGCAAGGTCTGCGCGTTGCCCTCGAAACCGCCGCAGGAATCGGCCAGCGCGTTCAGCGCCTGTTCGCCGTTGTGCCCGAACGGAGGGTGCCCGATGTCGTGCGCGAGCCCTGCGGTGTCCACCAGGTCCGGGTCCGCGCCGAGCGTCGTGGCGATGCCCCTGCCGATCTGGGCGACCTCCAGCGAATGGGTCAGCCGGGTTCGCGGGACGTCGCCTTCCTCCGGACCCATGACCTGCGTCTTCCCGGCGAGTCGACGCAGCGCCGCGGAGTGCAGCACGCGGGCGCGGTCCCGCGCGAACGGTGCTCGGGTCTCCGGCCGCGAGCCCGGCAGCGCCGCGCGCTTCGGCGGTTCGGGCAGCAGCCGCGCCACGTCGTGCTCGTCGTAGCCGGGTGGAAGCGGGTTCATCGCGCCCAGCGTAGTGCGCGGCACCGACGAGCAGCCGCGATCAGTCAGCCGAGCTGCGTGCCCGCCACATCGGACGGGGCGTGGGTGAGCCGGTAGTACAGCAACCCGCCGGTCTCCCGCACGATGTACTGGAACTGGGTCTCGCGGGTCTGCACCATGGGCCCGCTCCTGGTGGGCGAGGCCCAAGCCTTCAGCCCGGCATCGGAGGCCATCGTCCTGGCTCGCATCGAGTGCCACGGGTCGCTGACGATCAGCGTGGAATCCCAGCCGCGGCGCTCGGCGATGCCCGCCACGGCGCGAACGCTGCCGAGCGTGTCGCTGCCGGTCTCCACGTCGGTGAGCTTCGAATCCGGCACGCCGTGCTCGGCCAGCCACATCCGACCGGCCTGCGCCTCGGTGTACTCGTCGCCTTCCTGCCTGCCGCCGACCGTGACCACGTGCTCGGTGAGGCCCTGCCGGTAGAGCTCCAGCGCCTGGTCCAGCCGCGCGCGCAGCACCGGGGTCGGCTTGCCGTGGTATTGGGCGGCGCCCAGCACCACGATCATGTCGACCGGTCTGCGGTCGTCCGTGCGCGCGACCTGCCAAACGCGGACACCGGCACCGATGAGCACCAGCAACGCCACCAGGACGGCACCGAACAAGGCGCGCCGCAGGACCCGGCCGGGACCGGGACCTGAGCGGCCCGCACGCACATCAGACATCGAACTTCCCCGGGTGGGCGGCGTCAGCAGCCGACGAGGCGGACGGCGAGATACTCCTCCAGCTTGTCCATCGCCACCCGCTCCTGCGCCATCGTGTCCCGCTCGCGCACGGTGACCGCGTGGTCGGACAGCGAATCGAAGTCGACCGTCACGCAGAACGGAGTGCCGATCTCGTCGTGCCTGCGGTACCGGCGGCCGATCGCGCCCGCGTCGTCGAACTCGATGTTCCAGTTCGTCCGCAGCTTCGCGGCGAGGTCGCGGGCCTTCGGCGAGAGGTCGGAATTGCGCGACAGCGGCAGCACCGCCGCCTTCACCGGCGAAAGCCTGCGATCCAGCTTGAGCACGGCGCGCTTGTCCACGCCGCCCTTGGCGTTCGGCGCCTCGTCCTCGTGGTAGGCGTCGGTCAGGAACGCCATCATCGGGCGCCCGACACCCGCGGCGGGCTCGATCACGTACGGCCGGTAGCGGGAATTGCTGGCCTGGTCGAAGTAGGACAGGTCCACGCCGGAGTGGTTCGAGTGCGTGGTGAGGTCGAAGTCGGTGCGGTTCGCGATGCCTTCCAGCTCACCCCACTCGTTGCCCGCGAAGCGGAACCGGTACTCGATGTCGACGGTGCGCTTGGCGTAGTGCGAGAGCTTGTCCTTGGGATGCTCGTAGTGGCGCAGGTTGTCCGGGTTGACGCCGAGGTCCGTGTACCACTTCGTCCGGGTGTCGATCCAGTACTGGTGCCACTGCTCGTCATCGCCCGGTTCGACGAAGTACTCCATCTCCATCTGCTCGAACTCGCGGGTGCGGAACACGAAGTTGCCGGGGGTGATCTCGTTGCGGAACGACTTGCCGATCTGGCCGATCCCGAACGGCGGCTTCTTGCGCGCGGTGGTCACCACGTTCGCGAAGTTCACGAAGATGCCCTGCGCCGTCTCCGGGCGCAGGTAGTGCATTCCCTCGTCGCTCTCGACCGGACCGAGGTAGGTCTTGAGCATCATGTTGAACTCGCGCGGCTCGGTGTACTGGCCGCGGTTGCCGCAGTTCGGGCACGGCACATCGGACAGGTCGCCTTCGGCGATTTCCTTGCCGGTGCGCTCGGCGTATTCCTCGACCAGGTGATCGCCGCGGAACCGGTGGTGGCAGGAAGTGCACTCCACCAGCGGGTCGTGGAAGGCGCCGACGTGCCCGGAGGCCACCCAGACGTCGCGGGGCAGGATCACCGAGGAGTCCAGGCCCACCACGTCCTCGCGGCCCTGCACCATCGCCTTCCACCACTGGCGCTTGATGTTGTCCTTCAGCTCGACGCCGAGGGGTCCGTAGTCCCACGCCGACCTGGTACCGCCGTAGATCTCCCCGGACGGGAAGACGAAGCCACGGCGCTTGCAGAGGTTGACGATCGTGTCGATCTGGTCGGCGGGCACGGTCACTCCGGAATCTCGGGTCGAAGATTTCGACGGTCTGCTGCGGGGTTTCGGGGGTCGTTCCAGGTCGAACGCCCGGGGGTCCCGGGCCCAGCGGTACCGCCTCGGCCGGTCCGGCCGGGAAGCCGCGAAGGTGATCTCCGGCTTTCCCGCCGACCGCACCGCGGGCAGCGGTGGCGTCCTGGGGTTTTCCAGCGTACCGATGCGGCCTGCCGCATCGGTGGGCCCACCCGGATCAACGAGGCCACCCGATCGGGCATCGTCCGGGAACCTGCCGGATGGCCGTTGCGGTGCGCTTTCGCCACGGACCCTGGCACCGTCGATGTGCTCGTGCGCGCGGCCGCGAACTCGCCCGCGCACCTGCACAGCCGTCCGCAGCGGCAGCCTCCCGCGAGGTGCCGACGGGTTTCCGGTGCCCCGTAGAATGGCGCAAGGAGAGCACCGCTGTTCCCAGGCCACCCCGGACCGGGACGCCCACAGGCCGGAGATCGCCGGCCGGGACGCACCACCCGGGCCAGCCGGAAAGGACGTCATGCCCGCCAGCCCGGACCCCCTCG
>NZ_JAFRFW010000980.1:0-14035 GCF_017434145.1 Saccharopolyspora sp.
CGAGTCGGAACCCGGTGCGCCGGGGCGCAGCCTCGCCCAGATCACCGAGCTGATCGTTGACCGCGCGCGCCGAGGCGACGGCGAGCCGCTCGCGCTCGGCATCGCCGTGGCCGGCCTCGTACGCGGTGCCGACGGCCAGGTCACGCACGCGCCGAACCTGGCATGGCGCGACCTGGACCTCAGCGCGGAATTGCGCCGATCCACGGAGCTGCGGCTGCCGATCATCGTCGGCAACGAAGCCCGGCTAGCTGCGTTGGCCGAGCAGCGCCGCGGCGCCGGCCGCTACTGCGGCGAACTCGTCTACGTCTCCGCCGAAGTCGGTGTCGGCGGCGGCATCATCACCAGCGACCGGGTGCTCACCGGGCACACCGGCTACGCGGGCGAGATTGGGCACATGATCACCGACCCCGGTGGGCGGCGGTGCCGCTGCGGCGGGCGCGGCTGCTGGGAGACCGAAATCGGCGCCGATGCACTGCTGCGCCACGCCGGCGTGCACGCCCCGGCGAATCGGCACGCGGCGCTGAACGACTTGCTCGCCCGCGCCGCCACCGACACCGACGCCAGCGAGGCGTTGCGCGCGCTGTGCACCCCGGTCGCCAAGGGGCTGGCCAGCCTGGCCAACATCTTCAACCCGGAGCGCATCATCCTCGGTGGTCTGCTCTCCCCGCTGTTGCAGCACGCCCGCGCGGACCTCGACACCGCGCTGGCCGAATTCCGCGGCCCGGGCGTACCGCTGCAGCTGTGCCCGGCAGAGCTGGGTGAGCGCGGCGGACTGCTCGGCGCGGCCGAAGCGGCCGTCGACCAGTACCTGACCCGCTTCGACTGATCCTCCGGACAACCGAGCACCAGGTCGTCGCCCCGGGCTGAAGTCGGTTCTCGGTCACGTGGCACGTCGATCTCGTCGATGCGGTTCACTCATGCGCGGAACCAACCCACCGACCGTCACCCGCAGCCACCTCGAGCCTGCAGATCGGATCCCACCTGGCGGCCGACGTCTTCGAGCGTTCGGGCGAAGACGATCTCGCACGTACTGCTCGCGCGGCAACCGAAGCCGGACAGCGTCGACCCCGCCGGAGGCATCTCAAGGAGACATCCAATGCGCATTTCTGCTGATCGGATTCATCGGCTCATCACCGACGTGCTCACCGCGTGGGGTATGGACGCCGATTTGGCCGAGACCACGGCCAACGTCATGACAGCAACTGATCTGGCCGGAACCGATTCCCACGGCGTGTCCATGTTGATGACGTACGAGAAGCTCCGGGAATCCGGGCGCCTCGACCTCCGTGCGCGGCCCACGGTGACGCGGGAGAACGCGTCGGTGGCGCTGGTCGACGCAGGGGGCGGGATCGGACACCCCGCGAGCGTGTTCGCGATGCGCAAGGCCATCGAGAAAGCTCGCACCAACGCGGTCGGTGTGGCGTCGGTCGTGAACTCCCATCATTTCGGTGCTGCCGGCCACTATGCCGAGATGGCAGCCGCCGAAGGCCTGGTCGGGCTGGTCACCAGCTCGGCGAGCCTTCCGTCCGTGGCGCCGACCGGCTCGGCCGCACCCAGGCTTGCGACCAACCCGCTCGCTTTCGCCGCTTCTGCGCGCCGGAATCCCAACTTCATGCTGGATATCGCCACGAGCACGGCCGCGGTGAACAAGGTCAAGGTCTACGACTACCACCGGGCGCCGTTGCCGACCGGCTGGGTCACGGACGCTGACGGCACGCCGGTCGACGACGCGGGGAAGGCGTTGCGCATCCTTCGGGAGGACGATCTCGGCGGGCTCACACCGCTGGGCGGAACACCGGAGATGTCGAGCCACAAGGGCTACGGCCTCGCCATGATGGCGCACATTCTCGGAGCGACCCTCTGCGGTGGAGCTTTTCCTGCTCTGCGCGAACCCGAGGACCCCCACAACATCGGGCACTTCTTCCTCGCGCTCGATCCTGAGTTCTTCCGCCCGCAAGGCATGTTCGAGGACGACCTGGACGACGCGATCGATCTGTTGCACGAGACTCCGCCACTCGACCCGTCCGCTCCCGTGCTTGTCGCGGGTGATGCGGAGGCCGCCACCCGCGACGAACGCAACGGATCCGGAATTCCGATCCCGGACACGTTGGCCGAGCAGTTGCGCGCCGTGGCCGAGCGGGCGGGGGTGGCGTCCGATGTGGACGACTGGACCTGAGCGCCGGACCTGATGGAGCCGCAGCGGCGTCGTCAGCCGATGGCAGGCACACGAGTGCCGATGGCTTGCGCGGCGCGGCGGACATCGGCGGGCAGCGTGCTCGACTCCACGTCGCGGAGTTCACTGCTTGCGCCGCTGATGCCGATCGCGCCGAGCAGCTGGCCGGTGGAGTCGGTGATGAGCGCGGCGACCGAAGTGGTGTCGAATTGCCGTTCGTCGACCGAGATCGCGAAGCCGCGGGCGCGGATGTGCTCGAGGTCGGCGCGGATCGTGGCTTCGTCGAGGACGGTGCCATCAGCCAGTGTGACCGATGGCAGTTCGGCCGCTACGTGCTCGAGTTCGGCGTCGTGCTCGCAGGCGAGGAACACTTTGCCCGCCGCTCCCGGGTAGAGCGCAAGTCGTTCCCCGATGGGCAGCGAATAGAGCGGCCGTCGTCCGCCTTCAACGCGGTCAATGAGCACGCGGCTGTCCTGAACCCGGACGTAGAGCGAAGCGGTGAGCCCGGTCGCGGTAGCGAGTTCTTCCAGCACGGGGCGTGCCACCAGCCGCAACGGGCTCGTCGTGGCGAACGCGTGCGCGGTGGACAGCGCGGCAGGCCCTGCGGTGTAGCCGTTGGCATGCCTGCTGGCGTAGCCGTGCTCAGCGAGGACGCTGACGAGGCGTTGTGTGGTAGCGACATGGAGTCCGGCGCGTTGTGCGATGTCGGTCAGCCGCAGCGGCTGCTGGGCGAGCTCGAGGACTGACAGCACCTCGAACGCACGATGTACCGAGCGCATGGGGCTCTGTTTCGGGGCAGTCATCGCCACCGAGCCTATCACTGTATGAGAACTTTCCTCGCTTCGTGCTGCGATGTATTGACTGCCGTTCATCTCATGACCAACAATCTCACTCATTGAGTGTAAATATCATTCTATGATAAAGAGGTTGGATCGATGAGGATCGCAGTGCTGGGCCTCGGCGAAGCCGGAACCATCTACGCGACGGCGTTCGCCGCCATCGGCGCCAGCGTCAACGGGTACGACCCCAGTGACGTGCCGACGCCTGACGGCGTCTCCCGGATGCCCAGCGGCGCGGACGCCGTGCGCCACGCGGACGTGGTGCTGAGCCTGGTCACTGCCGCGCACGCGGTCACGGTTGCCGGCGACGTCGCCGGGCATCTGGAGCCCAGCGCGGTCTACGCCGACCTCAACGCGGCGGCTCCGGAATGCAAGCAGGACGTTGCCGCGGCGCTCGGGGACGCAGGCGACCGCTTCGCCGACGTCGCGGTGATCGGGTCCGTGCCGCAGTTCGGTGCCGGGACGGCGCTCGTGGTGTCGGGTCCCGCTGGCGAAAGAGCCGCCGCATCATTTCGGGCACTCGGCGCCGACGTCGAGGTGGTCGGAGTGCGGCCCGGCGCTGCGTCCCGGCGCAAAATCCTCCGGACCGTGTTCATGAAGGGCCTGGGCGCGGTGATCACCGAGGCGATGGACGCCGGCGTGGCAGCGGACGAGACCGAGTGGGTCCGGGCGCAGATCTCGGCCGCGCTCACCGGCGGCGAGCAGGCACTCGACCGGCTCGACCAAGGGACCCGCAAACACGCCCTGCGACGCGCCCACGAATCCGAGGCCGCCGTCGACCTACTGGCTTCGTTGGGGGTCTCGCCCTTCGTCACGACCGGAGTGGCCAGCCGGCACAGCGCGTTGAGCAGGGGGCCTGCGCAGGACCTCGAGGCATTGATCACCGCTTTCGCCGAGCTTCCGACGGCGGCGATCGGCGACGCCCGCGACCGCCTGGGCATGGTCGATCCCCGGGTCCGGTCGGTCTGGCCCGGCCCGCGCCTCGCCGGTCGAGTCGTGACGGTGCTCTGCCGTCCGGGTGACAACAAGGGCATCCATGAAGCGCTCACCCGCGCCCGTCGCGGCGACATCCTCGTCGTCGACGGGGGCGGCCACTCCTCCCGTGCACTGATCGGTGAACTGATCGCGCACCGAGCGATCAACCGCGGCATCCGGGGCATGATCATCGATGGCGCGGTGCGGGACGCCGCCGCGTTGCAGGAGGCCGGGTTCCCCGTGTGGGCCGTGGGTGTTTCGCCCGCCGGCCCCTACAAGTCCGGTCCATACCGGATCGGAACCGACATCTCGCTCGGCGGAGTCGTCGTCCACCACGGCGACATCGTGGTGGCGGACGACGATGGCGTCGCCGTCGTCCCGCTCGCCGACGCCGAACGCGTACTCGCCGACTCCCGTGCCGTCGTAGCCGACGAATCCGCTCGATACCAGCGGATCCTCGCCGACCGCGCTTCCTGACCGTCGCCCGCCGACCCCACTTCACCGTCGCAGAGGGGACTTCCCGTGCCCGCCGGACTCATCGCGCTCGGCGCATTCATCGTCGTCATCATCGTCTGGAACGTCGTCTTCAAACGGAACATGGGCGAGGCCATGCTGTTCGGCCTGCTCACCACCGCAGCGTTCGCCGGAACCGGCGCCCCCGAGGCGCTGCTCGGCGGCCTGCGCGACGCGCTCAACGAGGAAGTGCTCTACGCAGCGTTGGCGTTCGTGTTCATGGCCTACGTCGTCGACCGCACCGGTCTCATCCACAAGCTGCTGGCCATCCTGAACTCGCTCATCGGCAGGGTGCGCGGAGGCCCGGCGCTCGTCGACACCGCAGGCTCGGCCGTCATGGGCGCACTGTCCGGGTCGAACTCCGGCAACACCGCTGCGACCGGAGCTTTCACCGGACCTTGGATGGTGCGCACCGGGTGGAGTCCGGAGCGCAGCGCCACCGTCATGGCCGGCAACGGTGGCCTCGGGGCCGCGCTTCCGCCGAGCGCCTCCATGGTCATCATGATCGGCTTCGCCGGCTCGATGGTCACCACCGGCCAGATCTACCTAGCCCTGCTGTGCGCGGGCCTCTATCAGCTCGTCTGGCGTTTTCTGCTCGTCGCCTACTTCGTGCGCCGGGACGGCATCCAGCGCGCACCCGACGAAGACCTCCAGCCGCTCCGCCGCGCGCTCAGGGACGGTGGAACCGCGCTGATCATCGTGCTCGGCGCACTCGTTCCCATCTTGGTCACCGTCGGTCCGCTGGCGAATCTGCTGACCAACTCGACGCCGCTCGGAGAGTCCATCGAGGACATCTCCATCCTCACCTGGATTCCCCTCCTGGTCACCGCGCTTGCGCTGATCGTCGGCCGGCGCACCCTTCCGCGCGGCGCGCGGAACTGGGCGACGTGGATCACCGACGCCATGCCGCGGTTCGCCAGCATCGGGGCGCTGCTGTACTTCGCCGTCGCCGCCAGTGAGGTGCTCAGTGGACTCGGGCTGGCCGCGGACATCGACGCCCTCCTGACCGACTTCCAGTTGAACAAGTACGTGATGGCGGTGCTGGTCGGTGTCCTGGTGGCGGTCGTCGCGGGTCCGCTGTCGTCGACGGCGACCCTCACCGCGGTCGGTCAGGTCTCGCTGCTCGCGCTCGTCTCCGTCGGCGTCGACCCCGTGCTGGCCGTCACGGCGATCCTCGTGTTCGCCTCGACCGAGGGTGCGTCCCCTCCCGCCTCCGGCTCGATCTTCGTCGCCGCAGGCCTCACCGGAGCGAAACCGGAGAAGACCTTTCTGCCGCTGGTCACCTACTACATGGTGCCGATCACGCTCATCGGCTGCCTGATCGCCTGGGGCGTTCTGCCCGTCCTGTCCTGAGCCACCCCCGACCGGAAAGGAACCCCATGACCGCCGCTCTGCAACGCTCGCAGGTCATCTGCCGTGCCGCGTTCATCGTTACCCTGCTGGTTTTCCTCACCATGGCCGCGGTCCTGGTCGGCACCCAGCTCGCCGGTGTCGTGTTCATGCAGCCCGACTGGGTCACGTGGGCCGCCGACCACCTGCTCACACCGAGCATCACCGCCGGCGTCGCTTTTGGACTCGTAGGATTCATCAGCGGCTACGTCATGCCAACCAAGGACGGTGGCGAGTAGCAATGGAGACCGTTGAGATCAGCCACTCGCGGATGACCGTGATCGGCATCGTCTGACCGAGCACTTCGATCGAGCCTGCGTCGAAAGCGCCGTACCGGTCACGGGGGCGCATCGACGTGGTGATCGAAGACGAACATGTGCCCGGCCCGGTGCGTGATCACGTATTCGGCCCCGGCGTCCGGCAACACCAGTTGCGGGGTGACGCCGCAGGCCCAGAACACCGGCACCGAGCCGGGGCCGACCACCGGGGCTGGGCCGAAGTCCGGTTCGTCGAGGCTGGCGATGCCCAGCCCTGCTGGGTCGCCGATGTGCACCGGGGCGCCGTGGCCCGTCGGGTACCGGGAAGTGATCTCCACGACCCGCGCGACGTGGTGTCCGGGAACCGCTCGCATGCTCACCACCAGCGGACCGGCCAACCGGCCGGCCGGTTCGGTCGGGCGATCGGTGCGGTAGACCGGGGGAGCAGCCGATTCAGCGGCGCGCGGCACCGGGATGCCTGCCTGGCGCAGTGGACCTTCCCAGGTGTGACTGCATCCCAGCAGGAAGCCGACCGAGTCCGCGCGCCAGAACTCGCCGATCTCGGTGGGTTCGGCCACCAGGCGTCCGCCCAGCCAAACCCGGTAGCGCGGCAGCGAGTTCCGCAGATCCGCCCGGGTGCTGCCGATCCGGACGATCGGGTCGCCCGGGTCGGTCACCGCGAGCACCGGGCAGGGTTTCGGGTTCCGGGTGCAGAACAGCAGGAATTCGTAGGCCAGGTCGCGCGGTACCACGGCCAGGTTCGCCTGCTGGTAGCCGTCGAGCACGCCCGCGGTCGGGCCGGTCCAGCTGCCTTCGGCGATCATCCGGCGCAGTTGTGCGGGATTCGCGGGGGCGCTCATCGGGCCAGCTCCGATCGCGAGGTCTCCCGGACGGCGAGCAGGGACAGCAAGGCGATCACGCAGGCACCGATGAGCAGCCAGCCGGGCGCGAGCAGGCTGCCGCTGGCCGAGATCAACCAGGTCGCCGCGTACGGCATGATGCCGCCGCCGAGGATGGTGCCGATGTTGAAGCTCAACGACAGCCCGGTGTAGCGCACCCGCGTGGGGAACTGCTCCGCGTAGGTCGGGTAGCCCACCGACTGCACGATCGGGAACGGAATCGCCGCGATGACCATCGCGAGCAGCGCCAACCAGATGTCGTCGTTGTTCATCAGCAACATCATCGGCAGCACTAGCACCATGTATCCGATGAATCCCGTGGTGAGCACGAACTTGCGCCCCTTGCGGTCGGACAGGCCGCCCCACAGCGGCATCAGCACGCCCATCACGAGGTTGACCACCATGATGATCCAGAACACCGCGGTCTGGTCGTAGCCGAGGTTCTTGGTCAGGTAGATGTTCATGAACACCAAACCGACCCAGTACCCGGCGTTCTGCCCGAACGACAGGCCGACGACCTTGGCCACTGCGCCGAAGTGCCGGGTCAGCACCTCGCCGAGCGGCGCCTTGACCAGTTCGCGTCGCTGCCTGGCCGTTTCGAATTCGTGGGTGTCCTCCAGCTTCTTCCGCATCACGAGCGAAACCACGATCAGCGGAATCGAGCACAGGAACGGGATTCGCCAGCCCCAGGCCGACATCTGCTCGGCGGTCAGCACCGTGGAAACCACGCCCGCGACCGTGGCGGCCAGCGCGCCGCCGAGCGCGACGCCCATCGGCGTGAACCCGCCGTAGAAGCCGCGCCTGCCGGTCGGCGCCGATTCCGCGACGTACGCGGCGGCGCCGGTGACTTCGCCACCGGCGAAGAACCCCTGCAACAGCCGGACGATCAGCAGGGCCAGCGGGGCCAGCAGACCGATCGAGCCGTGCGTGGGCAGCAGGCCGGTCAACGCCGTTGCGCTGCCCATCCCGATCACGGTGAGCAGCAGCACGGCCTTGCGGCCGATGCGGTCGCCGAGCCAGCCGAGCAGCACCCCGCCGAGCGGGCGCACCAGGAACGAGCTGCCGAACACCGCCAGGGTGGACAGCAGTCCCGCGGTGGGTTCGTTGCTCGGGAAGAACAGCGGGCTGATGGTGACCGCGAGATAGCCGTAGACGCCGAATTCGTAGTATTCGATCGTGGTTCCGGTCAGGGCCGCGATCGCCGCTTTCCGAGTGGACCGCTCGGTCGCTGGTCCGCGCACTTCGGTGGAGCTGGACATGGTGCACTCCAACGCTTTTCGGGTGTGCTGGTGCTGATCGCCGACGGCGGCGATCGGTGTTTTCGGTTTTCGTCCGCCGTTCGGTCAGCGGTGCGGGACGGGCGCCGGTGCGTCCGTTCCGGGAATTGATCGGAACCGGATCGCGGTTCCCGGTGGTGCTTGGGCGAGTAGTCCGATGTCGGGTTCGGTGAGCACGCCGATCACCGGGTATCCGCCGGTCACCGGGTGGTCGGCGAGGAACGCGATCGGCTCCCCGGAAGGTGGCACCTGGATCGCGCCGGGCACCATTCCCTCGCTGGCCAATCGGACCTCGCCGATTCGCAGCGGTTCGCCGAGAAGCCGAACGCCGATCCGGTTGGATTCGGTGGAGATCCGCCACCGGGTGGTGGTGAACCGTTCCCGATCGGCCGCGTCGAACAGTTCGTGCCGCGGGCCCCAACCGAATCTGAGGGTCGCGATTCCGCTCGGGCAGCGGCTGTTGGCGAGTTCGATCGGCGCGGCCGGTTGTGGCCGGTCCGGACCGATCGCCAATTCGTCGCCCGGCCGCAGCGGTGCGGGGCCGTGCCCGGCGAGCACGTCGTGTCCGGCGCCGCCGAGCACCCGCCGCACCAGGAACCCGCCGCCGACGGCGAGGTAGCTGCGCAGCCCGATGCTCGGACGGCCCAGGTGCAGCACCTGCCCGGCCGGAACTCGGAACCGCCGCGGGTCGACCACCGGGCGCTCGTCCACCAGCGCCGATGCGGGTGCGCCGGCGAGCGCGACCCAGCGGGCGGCGGTGAACCGCAAGCTCAGCCCGCCGAGGGTGCATTCCAACGCCGGGGTTCCGGCCGGGTTGCCGACGAGCCTGTTGGCCAGCCGGAGGCTTTCCGGATCGGCCGCCCCGGACGGGCTGACCCCGAGGTGTGCGTAACCGGTCCGGCCGAGGTCCTGCACCGTGCTCAGCGGTCCGGGGTCCACCACTTCCAAAGTGGACGGCGTAGCGGTCAACATGGTGAAACCGCCTGGAAAACAACGTGATCGCCGACTTCCAACCGGTTCGGCGGATCGCCCTGCGGGTCCCACATCCGCTGTTCGGTCCGGCCGATCAGGTGCCAGCCGCCGGGGGTGCCTCCCGGGTAGACGACGCTCTGGTTTCCCGCGATCGCCACGTATCCGGCCTCGATCCGGGTTCGCGGGCTGCTCCGCCGGGGCAGCGCCAGTACCTCGGGCAACCCGTCGATGTAGGCGAAACCCGGCGCGAAGCCGAAGAATCCGACCACGTGCCGCACCGAGCAGTGCCGCTCGGCGACTTCGTCCGGCCGCAAACCCACCGCCTCGGCCACGTCTTCGAGATCCGGGCCGTCGTAGCGCACCGGGATCCGGATGGTGCGCGGCTGCCAGGTCGGCGTCGGGTGTTGGGCGGAATCCCGCAGCATTCCGGCCAATGCGGTGCCCAGCGCGTTGGTCATGTTCGGGTGCATGGCGGTGACCAGCACTGTTCGGGAAGCGGGAACCACTTCGGCGACCTGCCCGGCCCATGGCTGCTGCCGAACAGACGCGGCCAATGCCGCCGACCGCCCCGGGGGGAGTTCGACCAGCCAACCGCGGTCACCGGCCCGCAGCAGGCGCGGGCCGTTGGACTCGGGAGGGCACTGGCGCATGCGAACCTCACAAGTGGTCGGGCATCGGCCGGTCGTAACGGTCTTTCCGGTGTGCAACGGGAATCCGCGTCTCGCGGCGAACAGCGCTGAGCTGGACGGGCTGCGCGACCACCCGCCGGAGGGGCGCGCGAAATGGCGCGTCCGAAGTCCTCAGCGGATCGGAATCATCGGAATGTCGTTGGCGCGCAACGCATTTGCGACGGCCGAGGCGAGTTCGACGGCTCCCGCGGTGTCGCTGTGCACGCAGAGCGCGGTGGGGGAGAGTTCGACGTCTTCGCCGGTCACGGCCGTCACCTTGCCCGCGATGGCCATTCGCACCGCGCGTTGCGCGGCTTCGGCGGGGTCAGTGATCAGCGCGCCCGGTTGATCGCGCGGCACCAGTAGGCCCTCAGCCGTGTAGCCGCGGTCGATGAACCCTTCGGCCAGCGTGCGTAGCCCGGCTGCGCCGGCTTGCCGCCAGGTTTCGGTTCCCGGCTGGCACAGCAGTGGCAGCGAGTCGTCGAAGGACGCGACGGCTCGCACGATCGCCGCCGCGTGCGGCTCGTGCCGGGCGGCGGCGTTGTAGAGCGCGCCGTGCGCCTTGACGTAGCCGATCCGGCCACCGGCGAGCCGGGCGAACGCCTGCAACGCCCCCATCTGGTAGATCAGGTCGTTGACCAGGCTGTCCGTCGGCACGTCCAGGAAGCGGCGGCCGAATCCGGCCAGGTCGCGGTAGGAGACCTGGGCGCCGATGGCCACCCCGCGCCGCACCGCGTGCTCGCAGGTGCGGCGCAGGATGTCCGGGTCGCCCGCGTGTAAGCCGCAGGCCACATTGGCCGCGGTGACCAGGTCCAGCAGCGCCTCGTCGTCGGCGATGCGCCAGGCGCCGAAACCTTCCCCCACGTCGGTGTTGATGGCGATTCCGGTCATGCCGCGATTCGTTCGGTCAGCCAGCGGCGGAACCGGTCGGCGTGCACCACCGGGTCGAGCAGCAGCAGCGGGGTGCCCGGCTCGTTGCCTGCTTCGATGCGCGCGTGCACGAACCACGGGCCGGGTTCGGTCAACGTCCGACCCAGCGTGGCATCGAGCTCCTCGGCGTCGGTGGCGCGCAGCGTGCGCAGGCCGACCGATTCGGCGATCGCGCCGAGGTCCAACTCCGTTGCCTGGGTGGGGATTCCGGCGGTGGACGCGTAAACCCCGTTGTCCAGCAGTACGATCACCAGGTTGGGCTGCTGCAGGTAACCGGCGGTGGCTGCCGAACCGAGGTTCATCAGCAGCGAGCCGTCCCCGTCGACGACCACGCTGCGCACCCCGGCATCCGAGGCGGCCAGCGCGACTCCGGTGCCCACGGAGACGGTGAGCCCCATCGCGTCCAGCAGGTACAGGTGGTTGTCCCGGTCGGCGACCGCGGCGAGTTCCCTGCTGGTGGCCGCGCAGGTGGCGGTCACCGGGAGGTCGGGGGTGCGCTCGGTGATCACCCGGAGGGCTTCGATGCGTTTCATGCGCGGCTCTCTTCGTCGTCGAAGTCGAAGAACTCCATCAGCACCACGACCGGCCGGTAGGTCATCCGAGCGTGCTTCCCGGCCTCGGTGACCGTGGCTCGCCAGTCCCGTGGGGGATTGCGCCGGTCCAGTTGGAAGACCGGGATGTTGGCGGACTTGAGCATGTCCGGCACCGGCGCGGAGATCGAGTGGATCATCGAGTTGTACTCACCGAGACCACCCCGGGTGTTGGCCAGGATCAGCAGCGGCAGGTGGTAGGAGCCGGCGAAGGTGGTGAGCGCGGTGAGCGCGTTGCCGAAACCGTTGTCCTGCATGACGATCGCGCCGAACTTCCCGGCCAGCGGGAGTGCCCCGATGATGCCGACGGCTTCCTCTTCCCGGGATACCGGGAAGATCCGGGTGCCGGACGCTGCGTGTTCGGTGAGGCCGTTGATGATCCCGGCGATGCTGTTGCTCGGCACGTAGGCCACGGCGTCCGGGGCCATCCCGAGCACGGCGTCGACCACGTCGGCGTGCCGCTGTTGGGTCGTCGTACTCATGAACCTGCCTTCTGTGTTGATCGCGTGAATGTCACCGGCCCAGTGCGGTGCGGATCCGGCGCAGTCCTTCGGTGAGGTCGGGCAACGGGCAGGCGTAGGAGATCCGCAGCGAATGCGTGCCGCCCGCCGGGTCGAACGCGGTTCCCGGCACCACCGCGACCCCGTGTTCCTCCAGCAGCCGCAGCGCGAGTTCCTCGGCCGGTTCCGCGGTCGCCGGGTCGTAGCTGAGGTAGAGGTAGAACGCGCCGTCCGGGGACGCCACCCGAACCCGCTCGGTGCCGCGCAGGATGTCCAGCGCCGCGTTGCGCCGCTGCTCGAAGGACCGGCGCATCGACTCGGAATCCTCCCGCGCCGAGCGCAGCGCCGCGGCCCCGCCGTCCTGGGTGAAGGTGGTGGAGCAGACCGTGGTGTACTGCCGCACCCGAAGCGCCGGTGCGATGAGTTCTGCGGGTCCGGCCAGCCAGCCGAGTCGCCAACCGTCCATCGCGAACGCCTTGGCGAACCCGCCGACGGACAGCGTCCGCGGGTGCAGCTCGTCCAGCGCTGCCGGGGACACGTGGTCGGTGTCGTAGGTGAGGTCGGCGTAGATCTCGTCGGACAGCAGCAACGCGTCGGTGCCGCGCAGTAGCTCGGCCACCGCGTCCACATCGGACTTGCTGGCCACCGTCCCGGTCGGATTGTTCGGCGTGCACAGCACGACCATCCGGGTGCGTTCGGTGATCGCAGCCGCCAGCGCCGCGTGGTCGAGCCGGTGCCCGTCGGCGGCGTTCAGCGGGACCTCGACCGGTTCGGCACCGGCCAGCCGGACGCAGGATTGGTAGTGCGCCCAGGCGGGCACCGGGATCACCACCTCGTCGCCCGGGCCGCAGAACGCCATCATGGCGAGGAAAACCGCCTCGTTGGCGCCCACCGTGGCGATGATCTCCCCGTCCGGGCAGTAGCGGACGGCGCGCTTGTCCGCCAGGTACTCGGAGATCGCGGCCCGGAGATCGGCCGTGCCCGCGTTCGGCGCGTAGTGCACCTTCCCGGCTTCGAGCGCGGCGATCGTCGCCTGCTTGGCAACCGACGGGCTGTCGAAGTCCGGTCGGCCGATCTCGAAGTGGTAGATCTTGCGGCCCTCCGCCTCCAGCTGCGCGGCGCGATCGAAGATCGCCCTGATCGGCGAGGGTTTGATCGCGGCGAGCCGGTCGGCGGGGCGGGCGAAGGCATTGCTCATCGGCGTTGCTCCAGAACGGTTTCGGGGTGTTCGGCCCGGCGCTGCCACGCACTGCGCAGGCCCTGCTGACCACCGTCGATGTGGTCGTGGATCTGCCGCTCGAGTTCCGCGGTGTCGCCGTCGGCGAGCGCGGTGACCATCGCCTTGTGCTCGGCCTGCACCCGCTCCAACGCGTGCGTGCTGTGCACGTAGAAGCGGGAGTACGGCTCCAACTGGTGGTACAGCCGGGAAATCACCTCGTAGCGCATCGGCAGCCCGGCCAGTCGGTACATGTCCAGGTGGAAGGCGAAGTTCACCCGGGACCAGCCCTCGCTGCCAAGCCGGTCGACGTGGTCCAGCTGCTCGGTCATCTCGCGCAGCCGGGTGATGTCCGCGCGGGAGCAGCGCTGCACGACGTGCTCGGCGAAGCTGGGTTCCACCAGCTTGCGGAGGTCGTAGATCTCGTCGATCTCGGCCAGGTCGAGTTCGGTGACGAAGGTGCCGCGTCCCGGCCGACTCTGCACCAGCCCTTCGCCGACCAGTGTCCGGACCGCCTCGCGCAGCGGGATCCGGCTCACCCCGAACCGGTCGGCGAGTTCTTCGTGCACCAGCCGGTGCCCCGGCGGGAAGACCCCGTCGACGATCGCGGTGCGCAGTTCCGCGGCGATGTCATTCGGGTTCCGCCGGGAGCCGGAACGCAGGGTGTGGTCAGCAGCCATGGCAACTGTATACAGTGGATACAAGATCCGGGGCAAGAGTGCGGGACCGGCTTGCTGGGGTTGCCGATGCGTGAGGAGCGAGGATGGCCGAGATCGATCGCGCGGCGGCGCTGGCCGCGGCGCCGGCGGAACTGTTCATCGGTGGCCGGTGGCGGCC
>NZ_JAFRFW010000981.1:0-4825 GCF_017434145.1 Saccharopolyspora sp.
ACCGCGGTTCCGCCGTCGCGGCGATGGCCGAGGCGTTCGAGCACTGGCTGACCGCCCGCGACGACGTCGCCGGTGTGCTGGGGCTGGGTGGCTCCGGCGGCACGGCGCTGATCACCCCGGCGATGCGCGCGCTGCCGGTCGGGGTGCCGAAGCTGATGGTCTCCACCGTGGCCGCGGGCGACGTGTCCGGCTACGTCGACGCCTCGGACATCGCGATGTTCCCGTCGGTCACCGACGTGGCCGGGCTGAACCGGATCTCCCGGCGGGTGCTGGGCAACGCCGCGCACGCGCTCGCAGGCGCGGTCCGCGACCCCGTCCCACCGGCCGATGACCTGCCCGCGGTGGCGCTGTCGATGTTCGGCGTGACCACGCCGTGCGTGACCGCGACCGCGCGCAGGCTCGGTGCCGGGTTCGACCCGCTGGTGTTCCACTCCACCGGCACCGGTGGCCGGGCGATGGAGAAGCTGGTCGACGACGGGCTGATCGCGACCGTCCTGGACATCACCACCACCGAGGTCTGCGACCTGATCGCCGGGGGAGTGATGAGCGCGGGCGAGCAGCGCCTGGACGCCATCGCCCGCACCGGCGTGCCCTACGTCGGCTCCTGCGGCGCACTGGACATGGTCAACTTCGGTGCCTTCGACACCGTCCCCGAGCAGTACCGCGAGCGGCACCTCTACTGGCACAACCCGCAGGTCACGCTGATGCGCACCACCGCGGACGAATGCCGCCGCATCGGTGAGTTCCTGGCCGCGAAGCTCAACGCCTGCTCCGGTCCGGTGCGCTTCCTGCTGCCCGAAGGCGGGCTGTCGGTGCTGGACGCGCCCGGCCAGCCCTTCCACGACCCCGCGGCCGACGAGGTGCTGTTCGAGACGCTGGAGAGCGAGGTCCGGCAGCACGCCGACCGGCAGGTGCTGCGGCTGCCGCACAACATCAACGACACCGAGTTCGTCGACGCGCTGCTGCGGGAGTTCCACGCCGTGCGGGAAGCGGGCAGTCCTGCAGCAGCGGTTGGGCAGCCAGCGGGCAGGCAGACAGGAGGGCGGGAATGACGCAGTTCGACCGGGCGGCCCTGCGCCGCCGGTTCCGCGACATGGCCGAGCACGGCGAGCCGATCATCGGCGGTGGCGCGGGCACCGGCCTGTCCGCCAAGTGCGAGGAATCCGGCGGGATCGACCTGATCGTGCTGTACAACTCCGGGCGCTACCGGATGGCCGGGCGCGGTTCGCTGGCCGGGCTGCTGGCCTACGGCAACGCCAACGACATCGTCGTGGAGATGGCGAGCGAGGTGCTGCCGGTGGTGCGCCGCACGCCGGTGCTGGCCGGGGTGAACGGCACCGACCCGTTCCTGCGGACCGGGCCGTTCCTGGCGAAGCTGCGCGAACTCGGGTTCGCCGGGATCCAGAACTTCCCCACGGTCGGGCTCATCGACGGCAACTTCCGGGCCAACCTGGAGGAGACCGGGATGAGCTTCCGCCAGGAGGTCGAGCTGATCGCCGAGGCGCACGAGGCGGACCTGTTCACCACGCCGTACGTGTTCTCCGCCGCCGACGCGCGCGCGATGACCCGCGCCGGTGCGGACATCATCGTCTGCCACATGGGCCTGACCACCGGCGGTTCGATCGGCGCGGAGACCGCGAACGACCTGGACGGCTGCGTGAACCTGATCGACGAGTGGTCCGCGGCCGCCGCCGAAGTGCGCGAGGACGTGCTGGTGCTGTGCCACGGCGGCCCGATCGCCACGCCGGACGACGCGGCCTACGTGCTCGGCCGCACCAAGCGCTGCCACGGCTTCTACGGCGCCAGCAGCATGGAGCGCCTGCCGGTCGAGCAGGCGCTCACCGAGCGGACCCGCGAGTTCAAGAACCTCAAGCGGTGAACCCGGCTAGAACGAGGAGGAATCTGCGATGGCGCGTGCCTACGCGAGTGCGGTGATCCCGGCCCCGGCCGAACAGGTCTGGGAGCTGGTGCGCGAGTTCAACGGGTTGCCGGACTGGCACCCGGCGATCGCCAGCAGCGAGATCGAGAGCGGCCGGTCGGCAGGCGAGATCGGCGCTGTGCGGCTGCTCGGCCTCCCCGACGGCTGCGGCGCGATCCGGGAGCGGCTGGTGGCGCTGGACGACACGGCCCGCTCCTACACCTACGACATGATCGAAGGCCCGTTCCCGATCCGCACCTACCGCAGCACCATCACGGTCTTCCCGATCACCGCAACGGGGCAGGCGTTCGTCGAGTGGTTCGGCGACTACGACGCCGAGGCTGCCGAGGAAAGCAAGCTCGAGCAGACCTTCGGCGGCGGTGTGTACGCCGCGGGCCTCAAGGCGCTCGTGGAGCGCTTCTCCTGAAGACTGCCGGGGGAGTGCAGGCGAGCGGCCTCGCCGCTTCAAGATGAAGAACCGAGTCTTGCCGCGCACGGCTCAACGGGTGAACGGACCGCTCGACCGGCCAGGACCGGGCGAGCGGTCCGCTTGCTGCGCGCCCGGCGAGGTCGTGACCGGCCCGTTCCGCGAACCGGGGCGGATGGCGCCGAAGTGCCGCGCGGGTTAGGCGCCGAGGGGTAGCAGCGGCCGGTTAGAGTCTGCGCGTGCCAAGCAGCCAGACTTCCCCCGATCGAGGCGAAAACGCCGAGTCCGCAGCAACTCTGAGTGATCAGTTTGGTTCCGCAGGCGGCGTCGTGGTCACCGGCGGCTCCGGTTTCGTCGGCCGGGCCGTGGTGCGGGCCTTCGTCGAACGCGGCACCCCGGTCACCGTCGCCGACGAGCAGCCGCTGCCCGCGTCGCTGCGCGGCGACCTCGTCCGGCACGTCGCGGGCGATCTCACCGACCCGCAGGTGCGGGAAGCTGCCGTGCCGGAAGGCACCGCGGGCATCGTGCACCTGGCCGCGATCACCTCGGTGCTGCGCTCGGTGGACCGGCCGGCCGAGACCTACCGCGCCAACGTCGAGGTCACCCACGAACTGCTGGAGCTGGCGCGGCGGCGGCACGCCGGGCAGTTCGTGCTGGCCTCCACCAACGCGGTCGTCGGCGACATCGGCCGCGGCACCATCTCCGAGCAGTTGCCGCTGCAGCCCCTCACGCCCTACGGCGCCACCAAGGCCGCCTGCGAGATGCTGCTGTCCGGCTACGCGGGCGCTTACGGCATCGCCACCACCGCGCTGCGGTTCACCAACATCTACGGCCCCGGCATGAACCACAAGGACAGCTTCATCCCGCGGCTGATGCGCGCGGCGCTGTCCGGCGGCGGCGTGGAGGTCTACGGCGACGGCGCGCAGAGCCGCGACTTCGTGCACGTCGACGACGTGGTGCAGGGGATCCTCGCGGCGTGGGACAAGCAGTACACCGGTCCCGCGATCATCGGCTCCGGGCGGTCCATCTCGGTGCTCGAACTGATCGAGGCGGTCCGCGCCGCCACCGGCGAACCGCTGCCGATCACCCACGTGCCCGCCAAGAACGGTGAAATGCCCGCGGTGATCGTGGACGTCGCCAAGGCCGGTCGGGAACTGGGCTACACCCCGTCCGTCGAACTCACCGACGGCCTGCGGACCGTGTGGGAGGACTTCCGCGCGGTCGCCGCCGAGGCGCCGTGATCGCGGCGCTGGGGCGCAGCCTCCGCAAGCACTGGCTGCTCGTGCTGCTGGTGCTGTGCGGAGCCGTGCTGCGCGTCCTGGCGCAGCTGGCCTACCAGCCGGCACTGCTCTACATCGACTCGTTCCGCTACCTCGACGACCTCGGCATCTTCTACCCGGGCGGGATCAACCCCATCGGTTACGGGCTGCTGCTGCTCGGCCCGCTGCTGCTGGTGGGGAACCTGGCGTTCGTGGCCGCGGTGCAGCACCTGATCGGCCTCGCGCTCGGCGTCGCGAGCTACGCGCTGCTGGTTCGCTTCGGCGCGCGGTACTGGATCGCCGCGCTGGCGACCGCGCCGGTGCTGCTGGACGCCTACCAGGTGCAGATCGAGCACAACATCATGTCCGACGTGCTGTTCCAGGTCATGCTGCTGGCGGCGATCCTGGTGCTGACCTGGCGCGGAGCACCCGGGCCGCGCACCGCCGCGATCGGCGGGCTGCTGCTGGCGGTGTCGGTGCTGGTGCGCATCGTCGGGCTGACGCTGGTGCTTCCGGCCGTGGTGTTCGTGCTGCTGGCCGCGGGGATCCGGCCGCGGGACGGCTGGCGGCGGCGGTTGCGCTCGGCAGGCGCGCTGGCCGGGGCCTTCGCCGGTGCGCTGTTCCTCTACGCGATGTACCACATGATCTGGACCGGCGTGCCCGCGCTGGGCGGCTCGACCGGCAGCGTCGTCTACGGGCGCACCGCCGTCGTCGCGCAGTGCGGCGAACTCGGCCTCACGCCGCAGGAAGAACTGGTGTGCCCGCGCGACCCGGTCGAAGCGCGCAAGGCGACCGGCATCGACTTCTACATCCACCGCTACCACACCCCGCAGGGCAAGAACACGTTGCCGCCGGGCGTCGATGTGGAGGCGGCGCAGAGCGGCATGGCCCGCAAGGTGCTGCTGCACCAGCCGTTCGACGTCGTCGGCGGAGTGCTGGAGGACTTCTTCAAGGGATTCGCGCCGACCCGAACCCAAAGCCCCGGCGACGTGCCGCTGGACCGCTGGCAGTTCAAGACCGAATACCCGCTGTACGCCGACGCCTGGTACGTCACCGAGTGGACCGAGCTCTACGGCGACGGCACCTACTCGGTCGATCCCGGCATCGCCGGATTCCTGCGCTCCTACCAGCTCGGCGGCGGCTACACGCCGGGCACCGCGCTCGGCGGGATGCTCGCCGTCTCGGCGCTGGCCGTGCTCGGCGTCGGCCGAGCCCGCGGCA
>NZ_JAFRFW010000982.1:0-1648 GCF_017434145.1 Saccharopolyspora sp.
GCCGCGCTCGCCGAGCACGGCCTCGCCGAACGCGAGTGGGCGCAGCCGTGGGTGCAGTGGCTGCACCAGTACGGGCGGGTCGCCGAGGAAGAGCTCGACGTGGGGCTGCGGCACGCGGCCGGTGCGCTCTCCGCGATGGTGCTGGATCCGGCGGCCGGTGAACCGGAGTCGTTCACCTCGCGCGCCGACCTCGCGAGCCGCGTCGGTCGCGCGCACGAACTCGACAGCGGAACGACGCTGAGCCGCGTCGTGCTGCGCGCGGCGGCGCTCGCGCACGGCATCGATCCCCCGGCGAACGAACGCGACCGGCGGGCGTTGTGGGAGCGCTGCGGCGTCGCGCTCGACGAGGTTTCCGCCACGGTGCTGTGCTGGGCACTGCCGCTGACCGGTGACGACGAGTGGTCCCGGATGGTGCTGCGGCGCGGTGAGCTGGGTCTGCCGACGCATCTGACGCATCGGGATTTGGCCGCGGCGCCGGGGAATCTGGTCGCGCCGGGCACGGTCGTCGCCGTCTGCGAGAACCCGCGGGTGCTGGAAGCCGCCGCGCAGGAAGAGATCCGGCATCCGGTCGTGTGCGTGTCGGGGCAGCCGACGACGGTGGCGTTGTCGCTGCTCTCGCGGCTGCGCGCGGACGGGGCTGCGCTGCGCTACCACGGGGATTTCGACTGGGCGGGCGTCTCGATCGCCCGGCAGTTGTGGTCCGCGCACGAGGTGGGGCTGTGGCGGATGTCGGCGGCCGACTACCGGGAAGCAGTCAACCTCGCCGCGGCCGACCGCCTCGACCTGCCGCAGCTCGTCGGCTCCCCGGTCGAGACTCCGTGGGACCCGGACCTGGCCGAGCTGATGTCCACGGCCTCCCGCGCGGTCGAGGAGGAGATCGTGCTGCCCACCCTGCTGAACGACCTGCGCCCCGGCTGAACCGTCAGTCCTCGCCCCGCAGCCGGTCGATGTTGAGCCGGGTCGCGCGGGTGTGCGGATGATCCTCGCCCAGCACCTGGAGCATCTCGGGCAGCAGGCCCTCCAACTCGGCCAGCGCCTGCGCGGTGTCGCCTGCCTCCGCCTGCCAGAACGCGAAGTTGTGCCTGGCGGCCAGCGCATTGGGGGCACGTGGATCGAGCACCCGCTGCGTGTCGGGAACGAGATCGGCGAACAACTCGACCGCCCCGTGCGGGTCGCCCGCCTCGCCGCGCCGGATGGCGAGAGCCTGCCGGATGCTCAACGTCGTCGGGTGCAAACGCCCCAATGCCCGCAGCGCATCGGGCAACAGCTCTTCCATCTCCTCCAGCGCACCCCGCGCATCGCCCGCGGCGGCGCGCTGCGTGGCCAGCTCGTCCCGGGTGGACAGCGTGTCCGGGTGATCTGGTCCCTGCACCCGCAGCCGATCCTGCACCAGCATCTCCAGCTCATCCACCGCGTGCTCCGGCTCACCCGCGCGCGCTCGATAGGTGGCCAGCAACCCGCGGGTCTGCAACGTGTTCGGGTGGTCCGGTCCGCGCACCTGCAACCGATCCTCGAGCAGCTCGCCGAATTCGGCTGCCGCCTGCTGGACATGCCCGGCCTCACCATGCCGCAGTGCCAGGTTGTGCCGGACGCTCAGCACCCCCGGATCCTGCTTCTCGCGGGTGCGCAGCATGTCGGCCAGCAACAC
>NZ_JAFRFW010000983.1:0-7515 GCF_017434145.1 Saccharopolyspora sp.
AGGGCCGCCCGCGGAATCCGCGGACGGCCCTGTCGCCGGTTGGTCAGGTCAGGCGCCGAGGCGCTGCTTGAGCGCCTCGAACTCGTCGCGCATCGAGGTCGGCAGGTCGTCACCGATGGTGTCGAACCACTCCTCGATCAGCGGCAGCTCGGACTTCCACTCCTCGACGTCGACGTGCAGCGCGGTGTCCACGTCCGCGCGCGGGGTGTCCAGCCCGGACAGGTCGATCTGGTCGCCCGCGGGCACCCGCCCGATCGCGGTGTCCTCCGCGGCCGCGTTGCCCTCGATCCGGTCGACGATCCACTTGAGCACCCGGGAGTTCTCCCCGAAACCGGGCCACACGATCTTCTTGCCGGACTCGTCGCGGCGGAACCAGTTCACGTAGAAGATCCGCGGCAGCTTGGAGGCGTCGGCCTCCTTGCCCACGTTGACCCAGTGCTGGAAGTAGTCGCCGACGTTGTAGCCGATGAACGGCAGCATGGCCATCGGGTCGCGGCGCACCTCGCCGACCTTGCCGGCGGCCGCGGCGGTCTTCTCCGAGGACAGCGTGGCGCCCATGAACACGCCGTGCTGCCAGTCGAACGCCTCGTTGACCAGCGGAACCGTGGTCTTGCGGCGGCCACCGAACAGGATCGCCGAGATCGGCACGCCCTGCGGGTCGTCCCACTCCGGCGCCAGGATCGGGCACTGCGACATCGGCGTGCAGTAGCGGGAGTTCGGGTGCGCGGCCTTCTCCTCGGAGTCCGGCGTCCAGTCCCGCTGCTTCCAGTCGGTGAGGTGCTGGGGCTCGCCCTCGTGGTCCTCCCACCACACGTCGCCGTCGTCGGTGAGCGCGACGTTGGTGAACAGCGAGTTGCCCTTCTCGATGGTGCGCATCGCGTTCGGGTTGGTCTTCCAGTTGGTGCCGGGCGCGACGCCGAAGAAGCCGGCCTCCGGGTTCACCGCGTACAGCCTGCCGTCGTCGCCGAAGCGCATCCACGCGATGTCGTCGCCGAGGGTCTCGACCTTCCAGCCCGGGATGGTCGGTTCCAGCATCGCCAGGTTCGTCTTGCCGCAGGCCGACGGGAACGCCGCGGCGACGTAGTGGACCTTGTTCTCCGGGGAGATCAGTTTGAGGATCAGCATGTGCTCGGCGAGCCAGCCCTCGTCCCGGGCCATCGCCGAGGCGATCCGCAGCGAGTAGCACTTCTTGCCCAGCAGCGCGTTGCCGCCGTAGCCGGAGCCGAAGCTCCAGATCATCCGCTCCTCGGGGAAGTGCGTGATGTACTTGGTGTCGTTGCAGGGCCACGGCACGTCCTGCTGGCCCGGCTCCAACGGGGCGCCCACCGAGTGCAGGGCCGGTACGAAGTCACCGTCGGTGCCCAGCTTGTCCAGCACCTTCGAGCCCATCCGGGTCATGATGTGCATCGAGGTGACGACGTAGGCGGTGTCGGTGATCTCCACGCCCAGCTTCGGCTCGTCGGCGTCCAGCGGTCCCATGCAGAACGGGATGACGTACATGGTGCGACCGCGCATCGAGCCCCGGTAGAGCTCGGTCATGATCGCCTTCATCTCGTCGGGCTGCATCCAGTTGTTCGTCACGCCCGAGTCCTTGCGTTCCCGGGAGCAGATGAACGTGCGCTCCTCGACGCGCGCCACGTCGCTGGGGTCCGATGCGGCCCAGAAGGAATTCGGCTTCTTCTCCAGCCGTTCGAAGGTGCCCGCCGCGACCAGCTCGTCGGTCAGCCGGTTCCACTCCTCTTGCGAGCCGTCGCACCACACCACACGGTCGGGCGTGGTCAGCTCGGCGACCTCGCGCACCCACGACAGCAGGCGCTCGTGCGTGGTCGGTGCCTGGTCGAGACCGGGGATGGTCAATGCGGTCATCGCGTCGTGTCTCCTGACTGGGCGCCACAGCCCGGAATCCGGACCGGCGGCGACGGTGCCACCGGCGTGTTCAGAGAATGCTCCGCCCCGCCCGCGGAGAACGGGCGGTGCGGAAAAGGGATGCATCGAGGCTAACGGTGCCGGGCGCTCGCAATGGAGATCAGCTGTGTCGGTTCTCTCACAGGAACGATAAGGGGATCGATTCAGAACCACTTCGACGCATAGGTCTAGACGAAAATTCGGCCGTGCCGAGCCGATGATGACCAAGGATTTCCGGCGAAGCGGACAGTCGTGCGAACGACGGGTGACGCGGGATCGACCACCGGATGGCGGTTGCCCGGGCCGCGCACGCCCGCGGGCACCGCGCTCAACCGCCGGGTGGAACGCGAAGTCGTTCCACCGGGCCGGGTTTGCCGAAGTAGAAACCTTGCGCCTCGTCGCAGTCGAGCGCGCGCAGCACCTCGAGCTGCGCAGCCGTCTCGACGCCTTCCGCGACCACGACCACGCCCAGCGAGTGCGCCATCGCGATGATGCTGCTGACGATGGTGTGCAGCTCGTGCGAACCGGCGAGGTCGGTGACGAACGAGCGGTCGACCTTGAGGCTGTCCAGCGGCAACCGCCGCAGCTGGGCCAGCGAGGAGTACCCGGTCCCGAAGTCGTCGATCGCCAGGTGCACTCCTAGATCGCGCAACCCGGTCAGGATTCCCGCGGCCCCCGCGGGATCCTGCATGATCACGTTCTCGGTGATCTCCAGGCACAGCGTGTGCGCGGGCAGGCCGGTCTCCGCGAGCGACTGCCGGACGAGGGCGGGCAGGTGCGGGTCGTTGAGCTGGCGCGGCGAGAGGTTCGCGTTCAGCCGCAGCTCGCCGCCGCGGCGCTCGCGTTCGGCGGCGAGCTGGCGCAGTGCGGTGCGCAGCATGTGCGCGCCGATCGAGTTGATCAGCTCGCTCTGTTCGGCCAGCGGGATGAACTCGGCCGGGGAAACCGTGCCGTGGTCCGGGTGCCGCCAGCGCAACAGTCCCTCCACCGCGACGGTTCCTTCGGTGCGCAGGTCGACGATCGGTTGGTAGGCGACCCAGAGCTGGTCCTGCGCAACGGCGTGCCGCAGGTCCTGCTCCAAGAGCATGTGCCGCTGCACCCGTTCCCGGAGTTCGACGTCGAAGAACGCGTGGCCACCGCCGCCCCGCGCTTTGGCCCGATACATGGCGACGTCCGCGTCCCGCAGCACGTCCGGACCGTCCCGCCCGTCGTCCGGCAGCGAGACCAGCACTCCGATGCTGCCGTTCACGTGCAGCGGCCTGCCCTCCACGTGGATCGGCCGGGTCAGTTCCCGCAGCAGGCGGTCGCTGAGCGCGGCGAGCGCGCCGTGGTCGGGTTCGTCCAGGACCAGCACCACGAACTCGTCCCCGCCCAGCCTGCCGACCTGAGCCCCTTCCGGCACCGCCCGCACCAGCCGTGCCCCGACGGTGCGCAGCACTTCGTCACCGGCAGCGTGCCCGAGCGAATCGTTGATGAGCTTGAAGTTGTCCAGGTCGACGAACAGCACGGCGATCGGGTGCGTCCGCGAGTCGTCCGCCCAGTGGCGCAGCACCTGCGTGCGGTTGGCCAGGTCGGTGAGCGGGTCGTGGGTGGCCTGGTACTCCAAGCGCTCCCGCGCGGCCCGGGTCTCGGTGACGTCGGTGAACGAGACGACCACCGCGTGCGGAGCCGTTTCCTGCGGGTTCAGCGCTCGCGAGGTGACCGCGAGCCACACGTTGCGACCGTCGGCCCGCTCGAAGCACACGACGCGGGAGTTCACCGGCTCCCCGGTCTGCTGCGTCGGCATCGCCAGGTGGTTGCGCCGCAGCACCGCCCCGGACTCGTCGTGCACCGGCCAGGCCGCGGGCGATGAGCCGACGATCTCGGACTCGGACGCGCCGAAGACCTGCTGCGCCGCCGGGTTGGCCGACTCGATGGTGCCGGTCTGGCCGACCACGAGCACGCCCTCGTCGAGCGCTGCGACGACGGTGGCGAAGTCCTGTTCGGCCCGCCGCCGCTCCGCTTCCTCGTGCCGGGCCAGGTCCTGCTGCATCTGCGCGATCCGGCGGGTTTCGCTCAGTATCCGGGCGCGCATCGTCTCGACGGCGCGGGCGAGCGTGGTCAGCTCCGACGGTCCCGTCTCGCGGACCTGCCGGTCGAGGTCCCCTTCGGCCACCTGGTCGACGTCGGACACCAGCGCGCGCAGCGGTCTCGTGAGCGATCTGCGCAGCATCAGGACCACTACGGCGGCGACGACGAAGGCGACCAGCACCGTGGCCGTGGTCAACCAGGTGGCCGTGGCGCGCGCGGCCGATGCCTTGGCGGATTCGTCCGAGGCCAGCTGGCCGATCCGGGTGTGCAGCTCGGCCAGTTCGGTGCGCAGCGTGTCGAACTGGTGCGGCGACTGCTCCGGCCCGCCCGGACTGGGCCTGCCCTCGACTTGCGGTCGTGCGGACTGCTCGCGCCATGCGCGGGCGGCCGCCTGGACGCTGTCCAGCAGCTGCATCGTCGTCGGGTCGTCGGCGAGCTGCAGATCGATGATCCCGGTCAGCCGCGCCGCGTCCGCCTGCGCATCGCGGTAGGTGCGCAGGAACGACGGATCACGGGTGAGCAGGTAGCCGCCCAGTGCGTTGGACTGGTCCGAGTAGGCAGTGCTCAGCTCGGTGACGGCCGTTTCGGCCGGGAGGATGACGGTGGTCAGCCGGGTGGTCGCGGCTCCGGCCTGCTGCCAGAACCCGAGGGTCGACGCGGCTACGACGCCGATCAGCAACACGAGGACGGCGACCAGCAGGTGGACCCGTCGCACCAGCGAGGACCGTGCGCGCCGTAGCCAGGCCACGGCCGCAGCGTAAGTGCCGAGCGATTCGCGGGCGACTCGCGCTCGCCGCGATCGGGAACGGCGCGATCGGGATGACGTGGCCGGGCGAGCCGTCGCCGCGGGCGCGCGGCGTCAGGCCCAGGCGGTGCCCGGAGCGGGCCGCGCGGCGGGTCCGTCGGCAGGCGCGGGCGGCGGATCGAAGGTCCAGGTCGCGTCGTCGGTCGCGACGGCAGGCGGATGCGGTTCGGCGGTGTAGCGGCCGTTGTGGTCCAGGTGGCCCTGCTCGACGAGCGTCCACTGCCCGTCGCCGGTGTGCTGGGTGATGGTGACCTCGCCCGCGTCGCCGATCTCCACCAGCTGGTCGGCCGAGCCGTCTCCGTCCACGTCGGTGGCCAGCAGCGTCGCGGTGCCGGTGGTGACCACCGCGGTGTCCGGGTTCCCGTCGTTGTCGGTGTCCTCGGTGGCCGGGCCGATCGGCCGGTCGCCGTGCGGCGTGTCGACCACCATCGGCTGCTCGTCCTGCGGCGGGGCGGGGTGTTGTTCGGGCCGTTCGGCGACCCAGTCGCCGGAGGCCGGCTCGAACCGGGCTTGACCCGTGACGGTGCCGTCGGCGCGCACGGTCTGCATGACGTCGGCGTCGCCGTCGGCGTTCTCGTCGATGTAGGCGACGTGGCCGTCGTCGGTCAGCACGGTCACGGTGTCGTCCACGCCGTCGCCATCGAGGTCGTAGTTCGCCTCTGCGGTGTACTCCTGCCCTTCGACGGTGACCTTGATGTCGCCGTCGCCCGCACCGGTCTCCTCGATGTACATGCGCCCCTCGATTCGGCTAGCTGCCACCGTGCGTTCAACTCCTGCGACGCAGCGTAGAGCGCGGCGGTTCCACCGCGACACCCGATCGGCGCGATCGAGCCGGTGACGGCGGGAATCCACCCGGTGTCCGGCGGTGTTCGCCATGACATGGCCAAGGCTGTTGTCGCCACCGGCTTCGGTGGCCCAGAGAATCTGTCCGTCGTCGACGTCGACGTGCCCGACCCCGGACCGGGGCAGGTGACGGTCGAGCCCCGGGCGATCGGGGTGAACCCGATCGACTTCAAGCTCTACAGCGGCGCGTTCGGGGAGGATCCCGGGAAGCTGCCGATGCGGCTCGGGCACGAACTGGCCGGTGTGGTCACCGCCGCCGGGCCGGACGCCCACGGCAAGGACGGGCCGCTCGCGGTCGGCGACGAGGTGGTCGTGCACCCGGCACCCGGTGCGTACGCGAGCGCGGTGACGGTCTCGGCGGCGAACGCCGTGTCCAAGCCCGCCGAGGTGTCCTGGCAAGACGCCGCCGGGCTGCTGCTGGCCGGATCGACCGCCGTGCACATGCTTTCGCTGACCGGCACGCCGCACGGCAAGACGCTGCTGGTGCACGGTGTTTCCGGCGCGGTCGGGCTGCTGGCCGCGCAGCTGGCGCTGGAAGCGGGGTCCGAAGTGGTCGGCACCGCGGGCGAGTCGCGGCACGCCGCGCTGCGCGAGCGCGGGATCACGCCGGTCGCCTACGGTCCCGGACTGACCGATCGGGTGCGCGCCGCGGCACCGTCCGAGGTCGTCGGCGTGGTCGACGCGGTCGGTACCGACGAGGCGATCGACACCTCGCTGGAACTGGTGGATCCGGAGCGGATCGTCACCGCGGCCGCGTTCCACCGGGCCGACGACGGGATCAAGCCGGTGGGTGGCGGCCCCGGCGCGGACCCGGGCACCGAGGTCCGCGGCAACGCGTGGCGGCGGCTGTTCCAGCTCGCCGCGCAGGGGCGGCTGGAGTTGCCGATCGCGCGGACGTTCCCGCTCACCGAGGCGGCCGAGGCGCATCGGCTCTCGATCGACGGCCACCCCGGCGGAAAGCTCGTGCTGCTGCCCTGATCCGCTTCCGGTGCGCGCGGTCCGCCCGGGCCGTGCGCACCGCGCGTCATTCGGCGTGGTCGCGCAAGGCGCGCACGGAGCGCAGCAGTTGCTCGGCGCGGTCGCGGCCCGCCTGGGCCTCCTGGAGCCTGCGGTTCGCGGTCCGCAGCCGGTCGCCGCGTTCGGCGGCGTCCATCTTCAGCGCCTTGTCGACCTCCCGAACCTGCTCGTCGATCGACTCGATGCGCCTGCTCAGCGCGTCGTCCAGGGCCAGCGACAACTGCTGCTCGGCGTCGATGAGCTGCTCGGAGACCAGTTGGTCCAGCGCGGAACGCGCGTCCGCGATCGCCTCGGTGAGCCACTGCTTGAAGTGCTGCTTGTCCGCCGCGTGCTTGCGGGTGCGCGCCATCCACCACCCGGCGCCGAGCCCGAGCACGATCGTCACCGGCAGCACCACCGGGTTCAGCACCGCCACCCCGACCCCGGCCAGCGGCATCGCCGCGGCCCGGCCGAGCCCCAGCCCGCCGGACACGCCCATGAACACCAGCAGCTTGTCCTCCGCGGTCGGCGGTCGCTTGTCCGGCGGGCGCAGCGCGATCGGCGACTGCGCGCCGCGGGCGAACTGGGAGCGGATCACGTCCAGCTCCTCCGCGGAGAACAGCTCCGCCAGCGCGACCTCGGCGACCTTCGCCAGCCGCGCGGACAGCAGCGCCGAGACCCGCGAGGACACCATCTGCAGCGCCGCGTCGACCTGCGCGGGCAGTTCGCCGAGGGTGACCCGGGCGGCGCCGTCGATGGTGCGGCGGAACCAGCTCTGCACCTCGCGCATCTGCCGGGTCACCTCGTGACCTGCTTCCACCCGGGTGCGCTGGATCTCGCCGCGCAGCTTCACCTGCCAGCCGCGGGTGGCGGAGCGGCGGGTGGCGGCGAGTTCG
>NZ_JAFRFW010000984.1:0-5292 GCF_017434145.1 Saccharopolyspora sp.
CCGTCGCCATGTTCACCGAGGAGGTCGGCGTCGACCCCTCCCGCGACGGCGGCGCCGCGGGCTACCGGGCGCGGGTTGCGGAGCTGATCGCCGCCGGTCGCGCGTTCGCCCGGTTCGACGGCGGTGAGGTCGTGTTCAAGGCCGAGATCGGGGCGATGTCCCGCTCGGTCGGGCAGATCCAGGGCGTGTGGGTGCATCCGGACCGGCGCAGCTCGGGGCTCGGCACTACGGGAACGGCGGCCATCGCGGACCGCCTCGTGCGCGGTCTGGGGCGCACCGCGAGCCTGTACGTGAACGGCTTCAACGTCTCCGCGAGGGTGGCCTACGGCAAGGTGGGCTTCCACCAACTGGGCACGTTCAGCACGGTGCTGTTCTAAATCCTTTCTTCCGCGGGAGACCCCGCACCAAGGCGTACCGGCGGGTGCTGTGCTGCGCCGTTCGGCCCAGGCGAAGCGGGAGTGCCCGGCGACGATCGGCTCAACGCCTGCGCCCGGTGCCGGGACCGGATGATCTGACGGTGGGTGGGCGCCCGGAACGGTCGTACCCCTTCGGCATACTTCCCACGTGATTTCCTCCCGGATCTTCTACCCGCGGACCTCGCGAGCCGTGACCGCACTGGCCGGGCTGGCGCTGGCGGTGCCCCTCGCGGGCTGCGGCGCGTTCGACTCCGGCCCGTCCGCCCATGACGTCGCCACGTCGTTCCTCGGATCGCTCTCGGCCGGGGACGCCGCGGTCGCCGCGGGGCGCACCGACGCGCCGGGACAGGCGCAGCAGACGCTTGAACGCTCGTGGACCAACTTGCACCCGCAGGGCGTGCGGACCGAGGTGCGCAACGTGAGCGAAGGCGAGGGCCCGAACCCCGCCTCGGTCAAGTTCTACGCGACCTGGGACCTCGGCGGCGGCCGGGTTTTCGAGTACGAGGGCCACATGCGCCTCGCCGACACCGACCAGGGCTACAAGGTGCACTGGGAGCCGTCGGTGCTGCACCCCAAGCTCGGGCCGGGCCAGGCGCTGACGCTCAACGAGCAGCCGCCGCAGCCCGAGCCGGTGCTCGACCGCGACGGCAAGCCGTTGATGACCCCGGAGCAGATCGTCAACGTCAACCTGGACCCGCAGGCGGCCGGGGACCTGCCCGGCGTGGCCGCGCAGCTCGCGGACGGCATCAAGCCGGTGGAGCCGGAGATCTCCCAGCAGTCCATCTTGGACGGTGCCGCGAAGACCAAGCCCGGGCAGCCGTACTCGGTGATCTCGTTGCGGCAGGCCGACTACGAGCGGGTGCGCCCGGCGATCTACGACCTGCCCGGGGTGCAGTTCCCGGCCAAGCAGCAGCTGGTGACCCCGGAACGCGGCTACGCCTCGCAGGTGCTCTCCGGTGTGTCCAAGCAGGCCGACGAGCAGGTCAAGGCGGGCACCGGTTGGAGCGTGGCGACCGCGAACGCGGACGGCGCCCCCGCCCAGGTGCTCCAGGAGCAAGCGCCGAAACCGGTCGCGCAGGTGAGCACCACGCTCAGCGATCAGGTGCAGCGGGCCGCCGAGCAGGCGGTGCAGCCGGTGCCGCAGGCCGCGATGGTCGTGGCGATGCGGCCGTCCAACGGCGACGTGCTGGCGGTGGCGCAGAACGACCCGGCCGACGCGCAGGGCTCGCTCGCGCTGACCGGCCAGTTCCCGCCCGGCTCCACGTTCAAGATCGCCACCGCGGCGGCCGGGCTGGAAACCGGCAAGGTGACCAAGGACCAGCCGGTGGACTGCCCGGCGAGCAAGGTCTTCGACGGCCGCACGGTGCCGAACGACAAGAACTTCGCGCTCGGCATGGTGCCGCTGCACACCGCCTTCGCCAAGTCCTGCAACACCACGTTCGCGCAGCTGGCCGTGGACATGCCCGCGCAGACGCTGACGAACACGGCCCAGCAGCTCGGCGTCGGCGTGGACTTCGTGATGCCGGGTGCCACCACGATCACCGGGCAGGCTCCGCCCGGGCAGAACATCACCGGCCGCGCGTCCAACGGTTTCGGGCAGGGGCAGGTGCTGACCAGCCCGTTCGGGATGGCGCTGGCCTCGGCCAGCGTGGCGAACGGTTCGATGCCCACGCCGAAGCTGATCCAGGGCGAGCAGACCAAGGCCGATTCGACTCCGCAGCCGCTGTCGCCGCAGACGGTGGAGCAGCTGCGGCCGATGATGCGCGAGGTCGTCACCGACGGGACGGCCAAGGGCGTCGCAGGTGCCGGTGAGGTGTTCGGCAAGACCGGCACGGCGCAGTTCGGCGACGGCACGCACTCGCACGGCTGGGTCGTCGGCTACCGCGGCGACATGGCCTTCGCGGTGCTGCTGACCGACGCGGGCTCCTCCACCCCCGCGGTGGACGTGGCGAACAACGTCCTGACCAACACCCCTTGATCCGCTAGCACTTCCCCAGGAGTGAACGGACCGTTCGCCCCAATAGCCTGGTCGAACGGTCCGTTCACGCAGTGCTCCTGCCGGGAGTGAACGGCCTGTTCGTCCCACTAGATTGGTCGAACGGTCCGTTCGCTCAGTGCTCCGTTCGCTTGGGAGAGCGCCAGGGGTGCCCGGCGCTGCCCGGGCGAACGGCCCGTTCACCCGGTGCGCCCCCGGCCGCCACCGGGCCGTGACCGCACGTTCTAGAGTGAGGACATGCCGGTACGAGCCCCGTTGCAGCCAGGAGTGCAGACCCCCCGTCGGCCGGTGCCGGCGTCGATCCAGCGCCCCGAGTACGTCGACAAACCCGCTCCGCAGCGCAACACCGACCCGGACGTGCAGCCGCCCGAGGTCATCGCCGCGATGCGGGAGTCCTGCAAGCTCGCCGCGCAGGCGCTCGAAGAGGCGGGCAAGGCCGTGCAGCCGGGCGCGACCACCGACCAGGTGGACGAGGCGGTGCACCGGTTCTTCGTCGACCACGGCGCCTACCCGTCCACGCTGGGCTACCGCGGTTTCCCGAAGTCCTGCTGCACCTCGCTGAACGAGGTGATCTGCCACGGCATCCCGGACTCGACGGTGATCGAGGACGGCGACATCGTGAACGTCGACGTCACCGGCTATATCGGCGGCGTGCACGGCGACACCAACGCCACCTTCCTGGCAGGCGACGTCTCCGAGGAGGCGAAGCTGCTGGTCGAGCGCACCCACGAGGCCACGATGCGCGGCATCCGCGCGGCCAAGCCGGGGCGCCAGCTCAACGTCATCGGCCGGGTCATCGAGTCCTACGCGAAGCGCTTCGGCTACGGCGTGGTGCGCGACTTCACCGGGCACGGCATCGGCCGCTCGTTCCACAGCGGCCTGGTGGTGCTGCACTACGACGAGCCGTCGGTGCAGACCGTGCTGGAACCGGGCATGACGTTCACCATCGAGCCGATGATCACCCTCGGCACCCACGAGTACGACATGTGGGACGACGAGTGGACGGTGACCACCCGGGACAAGAGCTGGACCGCCCAGTTCGAGCACACCATCCTGATCACCGAGGACGGCAACGAGATCCTCACCCTGCCGTGAGCGGCCTGCTGGTCGCCGGGACCACCTCGGACGCGGGCAAGAGCGTCGTGGTCGCCGGGATCTGCCGGTGGCTGGCCCGCGCCGGGGCCCGGGTGGCGCCGTTCAAGGCGCAGAACATGTCGAACAACTCGGTGGTGTGCCCGGACGGCGGCGAGATCGGCCGGGCGCAGGCGGTGCAGTCCGCGGCCTGCGGGCTGGAGCCGTCGGTGCGCTACAACCCGGTGCTGCTCAAGCCGGGCGGCGACCGGAGTTCGCAGGTCGTGGTGCTGGGCCGGGCGGACGGTTCGGTGACCGCGCTGTCCTACCGGCAGCGCAAGGCCGCGCTGCTGGAAACCGTGGCGGCGACGCTGGAGCAGCTGCGCGGCGAGTACGACCACGTCATCTGCGAAGGCGCCGGCTCGCCCGCGGAGATCAACCTGCGGGCCACCGACATCGCGAACATGGGCTTGGCCCGGGCCGCGGAACTACCGGTGCTGGTGGTCGGCGACATCGATCGCGGCGGGGTGTTCGCCTCGCTCTACGGCACCTTGGCGCTGCTGGACGCCGCCGATCAAGCGCTGGTCAGCGGGTTCGTGATCAACAAGTTCCGGGGCGATCCGGCGCTGCTGGCACCCGGTCTGGAACAGGTGCGGGCGCTGACCGGCCGTCCGGTGCAGGGCGTGCTGCCGTGGGCCGAGGAGTTGTGGCTGGACGCGGAGGATTCGCTGTCCTACGTGGCCGACGGTGTCGTCGGCAGGCCGCAGCCGCCGCGCGGTGACCAGTGGCTGCGGGTCGCGGTGCCGAAGCTGCCGCGCATCTCCAACGCCACCGACATCGAGGCGCTGGCCGCGGAGCCGGGGGTGGCCGTCCGGTTCGTCACCGAGCCTTCGCGGCTCACCGACGCGGATCTGGTCGTGCTGCCCGGGTCGAAGGCGACCGTCGAGGACCTGGCTTGGCTGCACCGCACCGGCCTGGCCGACGCGGTGCTCGCGCACGCGCGGGCGGGACTGCCGGTCTTCGGCATCTGCGGCGGTTTCCAGATGCTGTCGGGGCGCATCGTCGACGAGGTCGAATCCGGTGGGGGAGTAGTCGACGGCCTCGGCCTGCTGGACCTGGAGATCGAGTTCGCGCCGGAGAAGACGCTGCGGCGGCCCGCGGGCACCGCGTTCGGCGAACCCGTTTCCGGCTACGAGATCCACCACGGCCTGCCGGTGCGCAGGGGCGACGCGCTGGAACCGCTGTTGACCTCGGACGACGGTGTTCCGGAGGGAGCGTTGGCCGGGTCGGTCGGCGGCACGCACTGGCACGGGCTGTTCGAGAACGACGAGTTCCGCCGCCGATTCCTCGCGTTCGCGGCCGAGCGGTCCGGCCGGGACGGGTTCGCCGTCGCCGCGGGCACCTCGTTCGCCGCGCTGCGCGAAGCCCAGCTCGACCTGCTCGGCGATCTGGTCGAGCGGCACCTGGACACCGGTGCGCTGCGCAAGCTGCTCGACGGCGGTGCGCCCGCCGGGATGCCGGTGATCGGACCGAATGCGGTGCCGGGAGGATCTCCACGGGCGTAGCGTCTGCGTCATGAGCACCCGATTCTCCGCGGAGGAAGCGCAGGCGCGGCTGCCCGAGCTGCTCGACCGGGCCGAGTCCGGCGAGGAGATCGTGATCACCCGGTTCGGTGCCCCGTTGGCGGTGCTGCGACGTGCCGATTCCGCGGACGGCGCGGCGAGTTCCGGCGTGCTGCGCTCGGGAAGCTACGGCGTGCTGGGCGCGGCGTGGGCGGCGCCCGTCGGTGGTGAAGCGGCCGGCGAGGTC
>NZ_JAFRFW010000985.1:0-5744 GCF_017434145.1 Saccharopolyspora sp.
CCGGGCACAACGTCCCGGTGAACTCCGGGAAGTTGTTCGTGGCGTGCAGCCGCTGGATCGCGTCGGCCCAGTCGCCGCGCCAGGTCAGGTCGTTCCACTCCGGGATGAGGTTGCCCAGCGGACAGCCCTGGTGGCAGAACGGAATGCCGCAGTCCATGCAGCGCCCGGCCTGCTTCTGCACGTTGTCCTGCTCGAACTCGAGGTAGACCTCGCGCCAGTCCTTGATCCGGATGTCCACCGGCCTGCGCTGCGGCGTCTGGCGCTCGGTGGTGAGAAAGCCCTTCGGGTCAGCCATGAGCCGCCTCCATGATCGCGTCGTTGACGTCGCGCCCATCGCGTTCGGCGGCGCTCTGGGCTTCCAGCACCCGCTTGAAATCGCGCGGCATGACCTTGCCGAACCGGCGCAGCGCCAGGTCCCAGTCCGCCAGCAGCTCCGCGGCGACCTGCGATGCGGTCTGCTCGAAGTGCCTGCGCACCCGGTCGTGCAGGAACTCGGCGTCGGTGTCGTCGAGCGGGTCGAGGTCGACCATCTCCGGGTTGACCCGGTCGGCGCGCAGGTCCAGCACGTAGGCGATGCCGCCGGACATGCCCGCCGCGAAGTTGCGGCCGGAGTCGCCGAGGATCACCGCGCGCCCGCCGGTCATGTACTCGCAGCCGTGATCGCCGACGCCTTCGACGACGGCCACCGCGCCGGAGTTGCGCACGCAGAACCGCTCCCCGACCACGCCGCGCACGAACAGCTCACCGCCGGTCGCGCCGTAGAGCAGCACGTTGCCCGCGATGACGTTGTCCTCGGCGGTGTAGGAGGCGTTCTGCGGCGGGCGCACCACGATCCGCCCGCCGGACAGGCCCTTGCCGACGTAGTCGTTGCCGTCACCGAGCAGCCGCAGCGTGATGCCGCGCGGCACGAACGCGCCGAAGCTCTGCCCCGCCGAGCCGGTGAACGTCACGTCGATCGTGTCGTCCGGCAGCCCCGCACCGCCCCAATGCTTGGTCAGCTCGTGGCCGAGCATGGTCCCGACGGTGCGGTTGACGTTGCGCACCGGCAGTTCCAGGCGCACCGGAGAACCCTCCTTCAAGGCGCCCTCGCTGAGCTGGATCAGCGTGTTGTCCAGCGCCTTGTCCAGGCCGTGGTCCTGGGTGGTGGTGTTGTGCAGCGGCTTGCCCGCGGGCAGCTCCGGCACGTGGGTGATCGCCGAAAGATCCAGGTCGGCGGTCTTCCAGTGCCGCACCGCCTCGTCGGTGTCGAGCAGCTCGGCGTGCCCGATCGCCTCCTCGATGGACCGGAATCCCAGCTGTGCCAGGTATTCCCGGACCTCCTCGGCGATGAACTGGAAGAAGTTCACCACGTAGTCGGCCTTGCCGTTGAACTTCGCGCGCAGCTCCGGGTTCTGCGTGGCCACGCCCACCGGGCAGGTGTCGAGGTGGCAGACCCGCATCATGATGCAACCGGACACGACCAGCGGGGCGGTGGCGAAGCCGAACTCCTCCGCGCCCAGCAGCGCCGCGATCAGCACGTCCCGGCCGGTCTTGAGCTGGCCGTCGGTCTGCACCACGATCCGGTCGCGCAGGTCGTTGGTCAGCAGCGTCTGCTGCGTCTCGGCCAGGCCCAGCTCCCAGGGACCGCCCGCGTGCTTGATCGACGACAGCGGCGAGGCACCGGTGCCGCCGTCGTGCCCGGAGATGAGCACCACGTCGGCGTGCGCCTTCGACACCCCGGCCGCGACCGTGCCGACGCCGACCTCGCTGACCAGCTTCACGTGGATGCGAGCGGCCGGGTTGGCGTTCTTCAGGTCGTGGATGAGCTGCGCCAGGTCCTCGATCGAGTAGATGTCGTGGTGCGGCGGCGGGGAGATCAGCCCGACGCCCGGCGTGGAGTGCCGGGTCTTGCCGATCCACGGGTAGACCTTGTGGCCGGGCAGCTGGCCGCCCTCACCGGGCTTGGCACCTTGCGCCATCTTGATCTGGATGTCGTCGGAGTTGACCAGGTATTCGCTGGTCACGCCGAACCGGCCGGAGGCGACCTGCTTGATCGCCGAACGCCGCGAGTCGCCATCCGCGTCGGCGGTGAACCGATCGGCGTCCTCGCCGCCCTCACCGGTGTTCGACTTGCCGCCGAGGCGGTTCATCGCGATGGCCAGCGTCTCGTGCATCTCCTGCGAGATGGAGCCGTAGGAGATCGCGCCGGTGGCGAACCGCTTGACGATCTCCGAGACCGGCTCGACCTCCTCGACCGGCACCGGCTCGCGGACGCCCTCGCGGAACTTGAACAGCCCGCGCAGCGTCATCAGGTCCCGCGACTGGTCGTCGACGGACTTGGTGTACTCCTTGAAGATCTCGTAGCGCCCGGCCCGCGTGGAGTGCTGCAGCTTGAACACGGTGCGCGGGTTGAACAGGTGCGGGTCGCCCTCGCGCCGCCACTGGTACTCGCCGCCCACGTGCAGATCCCGGTGCGGGGCCTGCACGCCGTCGGCCGGGTACGCCTTGCGGTGCCGCTCGGCGACCTCGGTGGCCAGCCCGTCGAAACCGACTCCGCCGAGCCGCGAAGTGGTGCCCGCGAAGCAGCGCTCGACGACCTCTTCGCCGAGCCCGATCGCCTCGAAGATCTGCGCGCCGGTGTAGGAGGCCACCGTGGAGACCCCCATCTTGGACATGGTCTTGCGCACGCCCTTGCCCAGCGCCTTGATCAGGTTCGCGGTGGCCTGGTGGGTTTCAAGGCCCTGGAGCACGCCGTTGTGCACCAGGTCCTCGACACTGGCCATCGCCAGGTACGGGTTGACCGCGGCCGCGCCGTAGCCGATCAGCAGCGCCACGTGGTGCACCTCGCGCACGTCGCCGGCTTCGACGACCAGGCCGACCTGGGTGCGGTTCTTCTCCCGCACCAGGTGGTGGTGCACCGCGCCGGTGACCAGCAGCGAGGGGATCGGGGCGTGCTCGGCGTCGGCGGTGCGGTCGGACAGCACCAGCACGTGCGCGCCGTCGGCGACGGCGGCCGAGACCTCTTCGCAGATCTCGTCCAGGCGCTGCCGCAGCGCCTGCCCGCCACCGCCGACCTCGAAGGTGCTGCGGATGATCGCGGGCTTGAGCCCCGGGCGGTCGCCGTCGTCGTCGATGTGCACGATCTTGGCGAGCTGGTCGTTGTCCAGCACCGGGAACGGCAGCACCAGCTGCTTGCAGGCGTCCGGGTCGTGGTCGAGCAGGTTGTGCTCCGGGCCGACGTGGGTGGCCAGCGAAGTCACCAGCTCTTCCCGGATCGCGTCCAGCGGCGGGTTCGTGACCTGCGCGAACAGCTGGGTGAAGTAGTCGAACAGGTGCCGCGGGCGCTTCGAGAACGCCGCGAACGGCACGTCGTTGCCCATCGAGCCAATCGGCTCGGCACCACCGGCGGCCATCGGCCGCAGCAGCACGCCGAGCTCTTCCTCGGTGTAGCCGAAGACCTGCTGGCGATGCACCAGCGAGGCGTGCGAGGGCACTTCCCGGTCGCGTTCCGGCAGGTCGCCCAGGTGCACCACACCGGAGTCCAGCCACTCCTGGTAAGGGTGCTCGGCGGCGAGCCCGCCCTTGATCTCGTCGTCGTCGACGATCCGGCCCGCGCCGGTGTCCACCAGGAACATCCGGCCCGGCTGCAACCGGCCCTTGCGCACCACCCGCGCCGGGTCCAGCTCCAGCACGCCGACCTCGCTGGCCAGCACGACCATGCCGTCGTCGGTGACCCAGTAGCGCCCAGGGCGCAGGCCGTTGCGGTCGAGCACCGCGCCGATCTGGGTGCCGTCGGTGAACGCCACCAGCGCCGGGCCGTCCCACGGCTCCATCAAGTAGTTGTGGAACTCGTAGAAGGCGCGCCGCTGCGGATCCATCTCGGCGTGGTTCTCCCACGCCTCCGGGATCATCATCAGCACCGAGTGCGGCAGGCTCCGCCCGCCCAGGTGCAGCAGTTCCAGCACCTCGTCGAACGTCGCGGAGTCGCTGCCGTCCGGCGTGGCGATGGGGTAAAGCCGCTTGAGGTCGCCGGGGATGAGGTCGGTCGCGAGCATGCTCTCGCGGGTCCGCATCCAGTTCCGGTTTCCCTTCATCGTGTTGATCTCGCCGTTGTGCGCGATGAACCGGTACGGGTGCGCCAGCGGCCACGACGGGAACGTGTTCGTGGAGAACCGCGAGTGCACCAGGCCGATGGCGCTGGCGAACCGCTCGTCGCGCAGGTCCGGGTAGAACGCGTCGAGCTGGGTCTCGCTGAGCATCCCCTTGTAGACGAAGGTGCGCGCGGACAGGCTCGGGAAGTACACCTTCGCCTCGTGCTCGGCGCGCTTGCGCACGCAGAACGCGCGGCGCTCGAACTGCAGCGCCGACTCCTGCCCGGCACCGTCGCGGCCGTTTTCCGCTTCGCGGCCGTGCCCGAGGAACAACTGCCGGAAGCCCGGCATCACCTCGCGCGCCGTGCGGCCCGCGTTGTCCGGCACCACCGGAACGTCGCGCCAGCCGAGCAGGGTGAGCCCTTCCTCGGCCACGATCCGCTCGATGGTCTCGACGGCAGCGGCGGCTCCGGCCTCGTCGGCGGGCAGGAACGCGGTCCCGGCCGCGTAGCCGCCCGCCGCGGGCAGCTCGAAAGGCACGACGGCGCGGAAGAACTCGTCCGGGACCTGCGTCAGCAGGCCGACGCCGTCCCCGGTCTCCGGGTCGGCGCCCTTGGCACCTCGGTGCTCGAGGTTGCGCAGCGCGGTGAGCGCGTTGTCCACGAGGGCATGGCTGCGCCGCCCGTGCATGTCGGCCACGAACGCCACACCGCAGGCGTCGTGGTCGTGGGCGGGGTCGTAAAGGCCCTGCCCGGTGGCGCGGCGCTGCGCCTCGTTTCTCAGATACTGGGAATCCGGCATCGATCCTCCCGTCGCCAGGCCACGGACACGCGGGAGGTGTGGTCACTCGCCAGCGGGCCCGCGAAAACCTTCGGGCACTGACAAAAGGATGCGCCGTTGCAACCGCTGGTCAGTTTTCGGCACTGTACAGACCGATGCGGTGGAAAGCTACGGCGCAGTAACGCAGGTGAATGTCACATTCCGGCCGCGCGCTCGGCGCAGCCGCCTGTCGGGACCGGTCCCGCCGCAGGTCAAGACCGCCGCTGCGAACGCGCGCCAGCTCCGGTCACCGGCGCCGCACAGCTCGCCACCCAGCGTTCATCCGCGCTGCGCAGCGGCGCTGGCTCGGTCCAGCGGGAGCATTACGTGACCTAGCGCACACCGGAGTGACCCTTGCCTTAGCGCAGACCCGTCGGACGATCCCTTTTGGACTCCGCGGAAGTACGCTCGTGCCACCGAAATTCATCCGGATGCCGCAGTCCAGTGGCCGGGTTCGCCCGCACAGTCCCGAACCGGACTCCCTCGCAGCACGGCCGGGCGCCGTCCCCGCTGGTACAGACCACCATCGGCCAGCCACTCGGCCGTTTCGAGTCCACAAAGGACATGCAGCACCCACGCCGTTTCCGGACGGCGGGCGAACGGCCCGTTCGCACCGGTCGAGCGATCCGCTCACGCGGGCCGGGAATCGCCGCGGAAGCGATCGGGCGGTGCCGGGACAATGGTTCAGCGAACTGCGGCCGTGGTCTCGGCTAGGAAGCGCGGGGATCGCCGTCGCCGCCGGAGATCACGCTCCAGCAGCAACAGCATTGCGATTCCGAGCAGCAGATAGGAATTGCCCACCACGTGCTGTACCGCATTCCATTCCCCGGCGGCGGGCAGCATCCGGAACGGCGC
>NZ_JAFRFW010000986.1:0-4690 GCF_017434145.1 Saccharopolyspora sp.
GGAGGCCGTGCCGGACGGGCCGACCACCCGCCGGATGTGCGCGCTCGCCGGCGAACTCGGCATGGTCGTCGTGGTGCCGATCTTCGAGGTCGACGGGCCGGGCTTCTACTACAACACCGCCGCGGTGATCGACGCCGACGGCAGTTACCTCGGCAAGTACCGCAAGCACCACCTGCCGCACCTGCCCGGCTTCTGGGAGAAGTACTACGTCCGCCCCGGCAACCTCGGCTGGCCGGTGTTCGACACCGCGGTCGGCCGCGTCGGGGTCTACATCTGCTACGACCGGCACTTCCCGGAGGGCTGGCGGGCGCTGGGTCTGGCGGGCGCGCAGCTCGTCTACAACCCCTCGGCCACCAGCCGCGGCCTTTCCTCCTACCTGTGGAAGCTGGAACAACCGGCCGCCGCGGTCGCCAACGAGTACTTCATCGCCGCGATCAACCGCGTCGGCGTGGAGGAGTACGGCGACAACGACTTCTACGGCAGCAGCTACTTCGTGGACCCCTACGGGCAGTTCGTCGGCGAGGTGGCCAGCGACACCGACGAGGAGCTGCTGGTGCGCGACCTGGACCTCGACCTGCTCGACGAGGTGCGCACCAAGTGGGCCTTCTACCGCGACCGCAGGCCGGACGCCTACGGCCCGCTGACCACCCCCTGACCGCCCGCGGGCACCCGAGCGATCCACGCGCATCCGAGCAACGAGGAGAGGACGGCGATGGCAGGCACTGGCGTGCACACCGAGCTGGCGAAGCGGCGCCGCGCGGTGCTGCCGGACTGGGTGGCGACCTACTACGACGAGCCGATCGAGATCGAACGCGGCGAGGGCAGGCACGTCTGGGACGCCGAGGGAAACCGGTACCTGGACTTCTTCGGCGGCATCCTGACCACGATGACCGAGCACGCGCTGCCCGCGGTCACCGCCGCGGTCAGCGAGCAGGCCGGCCGCATCCTGCACTCCTCGACCTTGTACCTGAACCGGCCGATGATCGAACTGGGCGAGCGGGTCGCCGAACTGTCCGGCATCGAAGACCCGCGGGTCTTTTTCACCTCCAGCGGAACCGAGGCGAACGACACCGCATTGCTGCTGGCCACCGGGTACCGCGGGTCCAACCAGGTGCTCGCGCTGCGCAACAGCTACCACGGGCGCTCGTTCTCGGCGCTGGCGATCACCGGCAACCGCGCGTGGTCGCCGACCAGCCTCTCGCCGGTGCAGACCGCGTACGTGCACGGCAGCCGCAGGCGCGGCACGAAGCTCGCGGAGCTGTCCGACGAGGCGTTCATCGACGCCTGCGCCGAGGACCTGGAAGACGTGCTCGGCCAGTTGCACGGCAACGTCGCCTGCCTGATCGCCGAGCCGATCCAGGGCGTCGGCGGGTTCGCGGTGCCGCCGGACGGGCTGTTCGCCCGGTTCAAGGAAATCCTCGATCGGCACGGCATCCTGTGGATCAGCGACGAGGTGCAGACCGGCTGGGGCCGCACCGGCGAACACTTCTGGGGCTGGCAGGCGCACGGCGGCAGCGGCTCGCCGGACCTCATGACCTTCGCCAAGGGCCTCGGCAACGGCATGTCCATCGGCGGCGTCGTGGCCAGTGCCGAGATCATGAACAGCATCGAGGTCAGCTCGCTGTCCACCTTCGGCGGCAGCCCGGTCACCACTGCGGGCGCGCTGGCGAACCTGGACCACCTGCTGGCGCACGACCTGCAGGGCAACGCGCTGCGCGTGGGCTCGGTGCTGCGCGGCGAACTGGAGAAGGCGCGGGAGCGGCTGCCGATCGTGGCCGACGTGCGCGGCAAGGGCCTGATGCTCGGTGTCGAGCTGGCCCGGCCGGACACCGGTGCTCCCGACCCGGCCGCGGCCACCAGGGTGCTGGAGGAGACCCGCCGCGGCGGACTGCTGATCGGCAAGGGCGGCCTGGACAACAACGTGCTGCGGATCGCTCCGCCGCTGAGCCTCACCGAGCAGGAGGCCCGGGACGGAGCGGCGGTCCTGGTCGACGCACTCGCGAGAGCGCAGGAGTGAGGCCATGGGCAGAACACTGATCAGCGGCGGCCTGGTGATCACGGCGACCGAGGAGGTCGAAGCCGACGTCCTCGTCGTCGACGAGAAGATCGCAGCGGTGGCCACGCCGGAACTGGCCGAGCAGTGGCGACCCGGCGCGGACCGGGTGATCGACGCGCGCGGGCGCTACGTGATCCCCGGCGGGGTAGACGGTCACACGCACATGCAGATGCCCTTCGGCGGCACCTACGCCTCGGACACGTTCGAGACCGGTACCCGTGCGGCGGCTTGGGGCGGCACCACGACGATCATCGACTTCGCCATCCAGTCGATCGGCCATTCCCTGCGCGAGGGCCTGGATTCCTGGCACGCGCAGGCCGACGGGCAGTGCGCGGTGGATTACGGCTTCCACCTGGTCCTGTCCGATGTGCACGAGTCGGCGCTCAAGGAGCTGGACGCGCTGGTCGGCGAGGGCATCACCAGCTTCAAGATGTTCATGGCCTACCCGGGCGTGTTCTACAGCGACGACGGCAAGATCCTGCGCGCCATGCAGCAGGCCGCGGGCAACGGCGCGTTGACGATGATGCACGCGGAGAACGGCATCGCCATCGACGTGCTGGTGCAGCAGGCGCTCGCCGAAGGCCGCACCGATCCGCGCCAGCACGGCAAGGTGCGGCACCCGCTGCTGGAGGCGGAGGCGACGCACCGCGCGATCCAGCTCGCCCGGGTCGCCGAGGCCCCGCTGTACGTGGTGCACGTGTCCGCGTCCGAGTCGGTCGCCGAACTCACCCAGGCCCGCGACGCCGGGCTGCCGGTGTTCGGCGAAACCTGCCCGCAGTACCTGTTCCTGGACGTGACCGAACTCGACCGGCCCGGCTTCGAGGGCGCCAAGTTCGTGTGCTCGACGCCGCTGCGGCCCGCCGAGCACCAGGAGTCGTTGTGGCGGGCGCTGCGCACCGACGACCTGTCGGTGGTGGCCACCGACCACTGCCCGTTCTGCTTCACCCCGCAGAAGGAGCTCGGGCTCGGGGACTTCTCCAAGATCCCGAACGGACTGCCCGGCGTCGAGCACCGGGTGGACCTGCTGCACCAGGCGGTGGTGGCGGGCCGGATCACCCGCCGCCGCTGGGTGGAACTGGCCAGCACGGCTCCCGCGCGGATGTTCGGCCTGCACCCGCGGAAGGGCTCGCTGTCGGCGGGCAGCGATGCCGATGTCGTCATCTACGACCCGGTTGCCGAGCAGGTGCTCTCCGCCACGACGCACCACATGAACGTCGACTACAGCGTTTACGAGGGCAGACGCATCACCGGCCGCGTCGACACGGTGCTCTCCCGCGGCGAGGTGATCCTCGATGAAGGCGAGTACCGGGGCCGCGCCGGGCACGGCCAGTTCCTGCCGCGCGGTACGTGCGGGTACGTGACCTGATCGCGGGCGTCCCCGCACACCACCGGCGATCAGCCTGCGACCCGTTCAGTGATGACCGTTCAGTGACGACCCGTTCAGCGACGACCACGGAGGCGCCCGTGCGATTCGGTCTCGTGCTGCAAACCGACCCGTCCGCCTGGCGGGTGGTGGACCTGATGCGCCGCGCCGAAGACCTCGGCTTCGAGCACGGCTGGACGTTCGACTCGTGCGTGCTGTGGCAGGAGCCGTACGTCATCCACAGCCAGATCCTCGCGGCCACCGACCGCATGGTCGTCGGCCCGATGGTGACCAATCCGGCCACCCGGGACTGGACGGTCACCGCCTCGACCTTCGCGACGCTCAACGAGATGTTCGGCAACCGCACGGTCTGCGGCATCGGACGCGGCGACTCCGCCGTGCGGGTCACCGGCGGCAAACCGAACACGCTGGCCACGCTGGAACACGCGATGCAGGTCATCCGGGACCTCGCCGAGGGGCGCGAGGTCCGCCTCGACGGCAACGAGGTCCGGCTGCCGTGGGTGCGCAACGGTTCGCTGCCGGTGTGGATGGGCGCTTACGGGCCGAAAGCGCTCGAACTGGCTGGACGCGTGGCGGACGGGTTCATCCTGCAGCTCGCGGACCCGCTGCTGACCCGCTGGATGGTCGATCACGTGCGGCAGGCCGCCGCGGACGCGGGCCGCGACCCGGCCGAGATCACCGTCTGCGTGGCCGCGCCCGCCTACGTCGGCGACGACCTCGCCCATGCCCGCCAGCAGTGCCGTTGGTTCGGCGGCATGGTCGGCAACCACGTGGCGGACCTGGTCACCCGCTACGGCGCGCAGTCCGACGCGGTGCCAGCCGCGTTGACCGACTACGTCAAGGACCGCGCCGGTTACGACTACGCGCACCACGGCCGCGCGGACAACCCGGACACCGAGTTCGTGCCGGACGAGATCGTGGACCGCTTCTGCCTGCTCGGCCCGGCTCCGGCGCACATCGACAAGCTCACCGAGCTGCGCGACGCCGGCGTCGACCAGTTCGCGCTCTACGCCATGCACGACGCAATAGAGTCCACAATGGAGCAATACGGCTCGCAGGTGATCCCGGCGGTGCGGGCGGACGACTCGGCCACGCGCTGAGCCCGGTCAGCTCGCGGCGGCGACCTCGGCGTCCAGCAGCCGCTTGACCGCCGAAGCCGCGGCCCGTCCGGCCCGGTTCGCGCCGATCGTGCTGGCCGAAGGTCCGTAGCCGACCAGGTGCAGCCGCGGTTCGGCCGCGACCTGCGTGCC
>NZ_JAFRFW010000987.1:0-2879 GCF_017434145.1 Saccharopolyspora sp.
CGGCCGCGGCGCCCGCCGCTCACAGCACGAACGTGTCGGACCACAGTTGAGTGGTCCGTCCGGACAACGCCTCCAAGAGCGCGGCGGCCTGGTCGTCGGTGAGCGAAGCGACGAAGTCGATCACCGCCCGGCCCCGCGCCCAGCGCTCCAGGTCTTGCGCGCCGATCGGCTCGCCGCCGAGCGCGGCCGGGTCCTCGGCGCGGACCGCCTGGAACTCCGCGCTCGCCCGCTCGAACAGGTCGCGCAGCCGGTGCGGCAGCCTGGCCTCCTCGCTGCGGTCGATCAGCCACGAGTCCAGCGCCTCCACCAGCTTGCTCACCAGCCGGTCCTGGCCGCGCTGGTGCAGCGCCAGGTCGGGGCGCTGCAGCACGAACCGGCGGTGCACGAACTTCAGCACCTGCACCTCGTGCCACTGCTCGGTGGCCAGCGCGACGTGCCCGGAGCGCACCGTCGGGGTCTCCTCCAGCCGCACGCCGTCGACCAGCCGCCGGGTCCACTCGCCGGAGAACGCCGCCACCGCCTGCTCGGCCTGCTGGGAACGGTCGAACGGCACTTGCAGCAGCTTCGTCACCAGGTCCGAGACGACCTTCTTCACCGCGTGCACGAAGGCGTCGTCGGAGGCGATCCACGAGTCCTTGGCGTGCAACCGGCGGCGCAGCAGCTCCAACGACCGGCCCGGCCGGTGCTCGGCGGCGGCCAGCTCGCCGTCGGTGCGCCCGGCCAGCTCCACGGCGTGCCCGAGCCACTCGGTGAGCTCGTGCGAAACCGTGGTGTGCTGCAGGATCCCGACGCGGTGGAAGTCCTCCAGGTCGTGGATGGCGTAGGCGATGTCGTCGGCGGTGTCCATCACCGAGGCTTCCACCGTTTGCTGCCAGCTCTCCAGCCTGCCGCGGAACGCCGCGCGGGACTCCCGCATGTCGTCGAGCTCGGTGATGTAGCAGGAGAACTTCGCCGAACCGGTACCGGGCGCGTCGTCCGGTTCCGAGGCACCGCGCGGCGGCACGCGCAGCTCGCGCGGGTGCGGCGACGGGCGGTGCAACCGCGTCCACGGGTACTTCAGCAGCGCGGCGCGGACCGCTGCGGTCAGGTCCAGCCCGTCCCCGGAGCGCTCCGGGTCGCCGCGCACGTCGATCGCGCTGACGATCCGGAACGACTGCGCGTTGCCCTCGAACCCGTCGCGCAGCCCGAACCGCTGCCGTGCCAGCCGGTCCATCACCCGCTCACCGAGGTGCCCGAACGGCGGGTGTCCGAGATCGTGGCCGAGCCCGGCGGCCTCGACCACGTCCAGGTCGCAGCCGCCGAGCTTGTCCAGCACCGCGCCCGCCGCCGAGTCGGCCAGCAGCCGCTCGCCGATCGCCCGCGCCACCTGCGCCACCTTCAGGCTGTGGGTGAGCCGGTTGTGCAGCAGCAGACCGGACCCGCTGGGGCTGATCACCTGGGTGACCCCGCCCAGCCGCGAGAAGAACGCCGAGCTCGACACCCGGTCGCGGTCCGCGCGGAACGGGCTGGCCGCCAGGTCCGGCGACGGCCGGACCGGACCGGTGCGGTCGCTGCGACGGGTGGTGCGTTCGACTGGGCTGTCGGTGTCCATGCCCCGCACGCTAGCTGTTGCGGGTCGTGACGTTGGTGTCGGCTGGCGGGGTCTGAGGAGGGGGACGGGTCTTTCGGCGGCAGGATGAGAAGTGCGACCAACTCGTCCGCCGGACAGAAAGACCCGTCCATGCATCACCGTAATGCCCCACTGTCTGTCGAGGGCCGCCGTCGGCTCGTGCAGCGGTGCCAGACCCGCCCGATCGCCCACGTCGCCGCCGAGATGGGCCTCTCCCGCCAATGCGCCAGCAAGTGGGTCAACCGCTGGCGCCGCCACGGCGAGGCAGGGCTGCTCGATCGCCCGAGCGTTCCGCACCACCAGCCCACCGCCACACCTGCCGAGGCCATCACCCGGATCGAGCAGCTGCGCCGGCAGCGGAAGTATTCAGCGCGCCGGATCGCCACCGAACTTTCCGCCGAGGGTGTGATGATCTCGGTGCGGGGACCGTTGGTCGGCAGCTGCTGCATCTCGGGCTGAACCGGCGCAGGTTCCTCGACCCCACCGGCGCCGGCAACCGCCAGCCGCGGCGGATCCTCGCTCGCTGGCCAGGGCACATGGTCCACCTGGACGTGAAAAAGACCGGCGAGATCCCCGACGGTGGTGGCTGGCGCGTCCACGGCAAAGGCAGCGACCAGGACAAACGGGTTGCCTGCGGCAAGACCCGCGGCGAGCGGGCCCGCTACATCTACCTGCACTCCGCGATCGACGGCTACTCCCGCCTGGCCTACACCGAAGCTCTCCCCGATGAGAAGGCTCGGACCGCGATCGGATTCGTCCACCGCGCCCGCGCGTTCTTCGCCCGTCACGGCATCGCCCACATTCATCGCCTGGTCACCGACAACGGCGCCTGCTACCGCGCGAAGGACTTCGCCGTCGTCCTGCGCGGAGCCCGCCACCAGCGGATCACGCCCTACACCCCACGCCACAACGGGAAAGTCGAACGCTACAACCGAATCCTGGCCGAAGAATTCCTCTACGCCCGCGTCTGGACCAGCGAACACCACCGCACCGCGGCTCTGGCGGTCTGGAACGTGCACTACAACTACCATCGGCCACACACTGCCGCCGGAGATCAGCCACCAGCATCCCGGCTCTCCACCGGCGTCACCAACGTCATGGCCTCATACAGCTAGAGGTCCTCCACCAGCGGGCGCGAGTGGGGTCCACGCGGTCCCGTCCTGCGTACGGACGCGCCCGAGAAAACCTTCGAGCTGGGCAGCCTCGATGGCGATGCCGTAGGCATCGGCCGTCGCCACTGCCTCATAGCTGCTCAACAGGTCCGGCATGC
>NZ_JAFRFW010000988.1:0-1895 GCF_017434145.1 Saccharopolyspora sp.
CGGGTGCTGCCGGGCGTGGTCGCCGGGGTCGGCGGCTACGGCAACTGCCTGGGCCTGCCGAACATCGGCGGGGAGGTCTCGTTCGACTCGTCCTACGCGGGAAATCCGCTGGTCAATGCCATGTGCGTGGGCGTGATGAAGACCCAGGACCTGCACCTGGCGCACGCCAGCGGCACCGGCAACAAGATCATCCTGTTCGGCGCGAGCACCGGGCTGGACGGCATCGGCGGCGTGTCCGTGCTGGCTTCGGAGACCTTCGAGGGCGACTCGGCGGATTCCGGCTCCGGGCGCAAGAAGCTGCCCAGCGTGCAGGTCGGCGACCCATTCACCGAGAAGGTGCTGATCGAGTGCTGCCTGGAGCTGTACCACTCCGGGCTGGTCGTGGGCATCCAGGATCTCGGCGGCGCCGGATTGTCCTGCGCCACTTCGGAACTGGCCTCGGCCGGGGACGGCGGGATGCGCGTCGACCTGGACCGGGTGCCGCTGCGCGCGGAGGGCATGACCCCGGCGGAGGTCCTTTCCAGCGAGTCCCAGGAACGCATGTGCGCAGTCGTCGAACCGTCCAGCGTGGACGCGTTCATGGACGTGTGCGCCAAGTGGGACGTGACCGCCACGGTGATCGGCGAGGTCACCGACGGCGAGAACCTGGCGATCTACTGGCACGACGAGCTGGTGGTGGACGTGCCGCCGCGCACCGTCGCGCACCAGGGCCCGGTCTACGAGCGCCCGGTGGAGCGGCCCGCCGAGCAGGACCTGATCACCGCGGACAACCCGAACACCCTCGCGCGTCCGTCCACTCCGGACGAATTGCGGGAGGCGCTGGTGCAGCTGGCCGCCTCGCCGAACCTGTGCTCCCGCGAGTGGGTCACCAGCCAGTACGACCGCTACGTCCGCGGCAACACCGTGCTGGCGCAGCCTTCGGACGGCGGAGTGCTGCGGGTCGACGAGGAGACCGGGCGCGGCATCGCGGTCGCCACCGACTGCAACGCCCGCTACGCCCGGCTCGACCCGTACGCGGGCGCGCAGCTGGCGCTGGCCGAGGCGTACCGCAACGTCGCGACCACCGGCGCCACCCCCATGGCGGTGACGAACTGCCTGAACTTCGGCTCGCCCGAGGACCCGGGTGTGATGTGGCAGTTCCAGCAGGCGGTGCGCGGGCTCGCGGACGGCTGCGCGGAACTCGGTATCCCGGTCACCGGCGGCAACGTCAGCTTCTACAACCAGACCGGCAGCCGTCCGATCCTGCCCACGCCGGTCGTCGGGGTGCTCGGCACGATCGACGACGTGACCCGCCGCATCCCCACCGGGATCGGCGGTGAGCAGGGCGAGACGCTGCTGCTGCTCGGCGACACCCGCGAGGAGTTCGGCGGCTCGGAGTGGGCGAAGGTCGTGCACGGCCACCTCGGCGGTACCCCGCCGCAGCCCGACCTTGCGCGGGAGAAGCTGCTCGCCGAGGTGCTGCTCGCCGGTTCCCGCGACGGCATGATCTCCGCGGCGCACGACCTGTCCGACGGCGGCCTGGCGCAGGCGCTGGTCGAGACCGCGTTGATCGGTGAGTGCGGTGCCCGCGTGGTCCTGCCGGAGGACGCGGACCCGTTCGTGCAGCTGTTCTCGGAGTCCGCGGGCCGCGTGCTGGTGGCCGTGCCGCGCAGCGAGGAGCTGCGGTTCACCGAGATGTGCTCGGCCCGCGGCCTGCCCTGCGCCAAGATCGGCGTCGCCGACGCCGGTGTGTCCACACTGGACATCCAGGACGTCGCCGACGTCCCGCTGGCCGAACTCCGCGAGGCCTGGGAAGGCACTCTTCCCGCGCTGTTCAGCTGACCGCTCGGCTCCGAGTGAACGGACCGTTCGCCTCGATCCATCGGGACGAGCGGTCCGTTCACTTCGCGGTCCGC
>NZ_JAFRFW010000989.1:0-7054 GCF_017434145.1 Saccharopolyspora sp.
ACTGCGCGACGAGACCGGTGAGACCACGACGCTGTCCGGGCTGGTCGGCGACGAGCGGGTCTACCTCGACCAGTTCGAGAGCGGCGCCGAGATCAAGATGACCGTCGAGGCGGGCAGGCGGTTCCCGCTGCACGCCGGGTCGTCGGGCAAGGCGATTCTGGCGCACCTGCCGGAGGACCGGCGTGCGGCGGTGCTCTCCGGCGAGCTCGGCGCGCTCACCGAGCGGACCGTGACCGACCGGGCGGCGCTGCGCGACGAGCTGGCCGCGATCGCCGAGGACGGTGTCGCGGTGTCGCTCGGTGAGCGACAGGTGGGTGCCGGGTCGGTCGCGGCGCCGTTGATCGGCCCGGACGGCGAGGTGCACGGCGCGATCAGCGTCTGCGGTCCCGAGCACCGCTTCAGCCCGGACAAGATCGAGCGCTACCGCGAGCTCGTGCGCGCGGCCACCGCGGAGATCGCCCGGAACTGGGCGGTTCCGCCCGCCGCGAGCGGGCGCTGAGCCGCTTCAGCGCCCGCGCCGCAGGTACCTGCCGACCGGCTCGTCCTGCAGCTTGCCGCCTGCGAACACGTGGTGGCCGCGCACGAAGGTGTCGGTGACCTTCGCCGACATCGGGAAACCTTCGAACGGCGTGTACTCCTGAGTGGACTCCGACTCGGCAGCCCGCACCGTCCACGACACATTCGGGTCCACGAGGGCGAAATCGGCGTCGTAGCCCTCCGCCAGCGTTCCCTTGTGCAGCAATCCGTACCGCTGCGCCGGGTTCTGCGCCGTCAGCTTCGCGATCCGCTGCGGTGACAGGCCCCGCTTTGCGCCCTCGCCGACCAGGCCGGGCAGCAGGTACTCCGCGCCGCCGAAGCCCGATTTGGCGAGGAAGACGTCGTCGCGCTCGGCGCCGAACTTCATCTCGTCGCGGCAACAGGCGTGGTCGCTGACGATCCAGTCCACCTCACCGGCGAGCACGTGGCCCCACAGCGCCTCGACGTCTTCCCGCTCGCGCAGCGGCGGATTCACCTTGCCACCGATGCCGCTCGCAGTGTCCACATCGGCCAGCAAGTGCCCGACGGTGACCTCGCGGCGGAAATCCACGTGCGGGAACGTCCGCGCCATCCGCAGCGCCGCGTCCAGCGCTTTTTCCGAGGAAAGGTGCAGCAGGTTGATGTTCGCCAGCCCGGTCTCGTGCGCCAGGTAGGACGCGATGGTGACCGCGAGCCCTTCGGAGTGCGGCGGGCGGGCGGCGCTGTAGGCGCGCAGGCCGGACAGCTCGCCCTCCTGCTCCACCAGCTCGGTGTACGCCGTCATGATCTCCGCTGTCTCGCAGTGCAGCGACAGCGACAGGTACGGCGCGTACTCCGTGAAGACCTCGCGGGCTCGCTGCACACCGCGCATCACGAACTCGAAGTGCGCGAGGTCGTAGCGCTCTTCGGGCGGGATCATCAGGAAGTCGCTCTGGCTGCCCGAGCGCCCGTGCAGACCGTGGCTGCCGTAGAACATGAAGATCTTGAACGACGTGACGCCGTGTTCCTCGACCAGGTAAGGGATTTCCTCGATGTGCTGAGCCATCATCGGCGCCAGGTGAAAGCCGTAGTCGACGTGCGCGTTGCCTTCGGCGGCCGAGAGCACTTCGGGGAAGAATTCCCGGTAGCCGCCTCCCTTGTTCAGGTAGTACTGCCCGGTGCGCATGTAGGTCAGCGCCGTGGTGACCCCGCCCTGGGCGCTGGCCCTGCTCTCCGAGGTGGTGTCGGTGGCGAGGTCGTAGTAGATGCCCCAGTGCTGGTGGGCGTCGACCACGCCGGGAAACGCCAGCAGTCCCCGCCCGTCGACGACCCGCGCGACATCGTCGCGCGCCAGACCCGGCGCGATGCGAACGATCTTGCCGTCGTTGACCGCGATGTCGACCAGGTCGGGCCGGTCGTTGTCGGGGTCCTCCGGGCGCACCACCCGGACGTCGGTGACCAGTAGTTCGGTTGTCGCCATCCCTGCTCCTCACTGAGCCTGTTGCGGTCGGGCCGCCCGGCGACGGGCGATGTCGTCCGCGGCCAAATAGGACAGTCCGAACGCGGGTAGCAGGCCGTTTCCCGCGAGATAGCCCGCCGCGCCGTGCCCGGAGATCCCCGCTGCCGCTCCCCCGACCGCGTACAGCCCGGGAATCGGCCGGTCGTGCCGGTCGACGACCGCGGCGTGCTCGTCGACCAGCAGCCCGCCTTGGGTGTGGAACAGCGCGGGCACCACGCGCACCGCCGCGTACTCGGGAACCAGCGCGTGATCCCAGTTGGTGCGGCCGAACGGATCGGCCCGCTCGCCGCGCGCGTACTTCGCGGTGTTCGCCAGTTCTCCGGTCAGCTCGCGTTCCGGCAGGCCGGTCGCGCGGGCGAGTCCCGCCGCGTCCCCGGACCGCACCACGACGCCCGAGTCGACCGTGTCGCGGAAGTCCTGGAAAACCTGGCACCGCTGGAAAACCGCCTCGTCCAGCACGATCCAGCCGGTTCCGCCGGGCCGGGCGGCCAGTTCCGCGGCGAACTCGGAGTAGCCGCGCAGCTCGTCGCCGAACCGCTGCCCGGTGCTGTCGACCAGGATTGCGCCTTGCACGACCGTGGCCCAGCCGACGAGCGTGCCCGCGCCCGCGGCGACCGCGCTGTGGCCCTGGTAGGCGTCGAGATAGCCGGCCGCGGCGCCGAGCTTCTCGCCGATCCGGAGCGCATCGCCCCGCGAGTGGTCACCGCCCCGGTACAGCGCATCCGCGATCTCCGGCAGGTGCCGCCGCACGAGCTCCGGGTCCGCGCCGAAACCGTTGGTGGCCAACAGGATCGCGCGCGTCGGACTCTCTTCTTCGGCGCCGTCCGGATAGCGCACCACCGCCGCGCGGACCCGCCCGCCCTCGGTCAGCACGTCGACCAGCCGCGCGGGAACGAGCATGTCCACATCGGAGTGCCCGGCGGCCGCGCGCGCCAAGTGGTCGATCACCGCCGAGCCGTGACGTCCCGGTACCGAGTGGCAGCGCGGCACCGCGTGGCCGGGATAGGTGAAGTCGGTGACCAGCGACAGCGGTAACCCCACGACGTCGGCGAGCCATTGGACGAGTTCCGCGCTGACCGCGGCCAGCGTGCGCGCGAGGCGGGGTTCGGCCAGGCCGCCGGTCTTGGCCGCGATGTCGGCGAGGAACCGTTCCGGGGAGTCCTGCACACCGGCTCCGGTCTGCCACCGCGATCCGGCTGCGGGGAACATCGCCGTGGACATCGAGGTGTTGTTGCCGCGGCGGAAGTGCTCGTCGGCCTCCACCACGAGCACGCTCAGCCCGTGCTCGGCCGCGCGCAGCGCGCCCGCCAGCCCGCCGCCCGCACCCGCGATCACGACGTCCACCCGATCGTCCATGCGCCTCGACCTCCCGTCGTTCCCCTAGAAGAAACAATGGGAACCGCTTGGCGGGCAGCCTGACACCGCAGGTGAACCGGCGTCAACGGTCGCCCGCTCTTGACTTGCAGCGCGATCGGCGCGAGCTTGTCCCTGTGCGGCGAGAGCGCCACCGGACAGCAAGCCGCTCTTTGTTCCCATCAGGGAAACACTCGGCATCGAGCCCGATTCGCCGCTCGCAGACCCGAAATTGGCTCTCAGAAAGGCAGGTGCGCCGATGGCGGATGCGCTCTCCGGGATTCGCGTTCTCGACACGGCGACGCTGTTCGCCGGGCCGCTGGCCGCCACGATGCTCGCCGACTACGGCGCGGAGGTCATCAAGATCGAGCACCCGAACGGCGATCCGGTTCGCGGGCACGGCGCGCAGCGCGACGGCGTCGGGTTGTGGTGGAAGATGCTCGGCCGCGGCAAGCAGGCGATGACGCTGTACCTCGGTTCCCCGGAGGGGCAGGAGATCTTCCGCCGGATGGTCGCCGACGCCGACGTCGTGATCGAGAACTTCCGTCCCGGAACGCTGGAGCGCTGGGGGCTCGGCTACGAGGAACTGCGCCGGATCAACCCGGGCATCGTGCTGGCCCGCGTGACCGGTTTCGGGCAGACCGGGCCGTACGCGAAGCGACCGGGCTTCGGGACGCTGGCCGAGGCGATGAGCGGGTTCGCCGCGATCACCGGCGAGCCGGACGGCCCGCCGACGCTGCCGCCGTTCGGCCTCGCCGACGGGATCGCCGCACTGGCCACCTCGTTCGCGGTGCTCACGGCGCTGCGCGCCCGCGAGCACACCGGCAGCGGCCAGGTAGTCGACCTCGCGATCATCGAGCCGATCCTCACCCTGCTCGGCCCGCAGATCATCGCCTACGACCAGCTCGGCGTCCTGCAGGAACGCACCGGCAACCGCTCCAACAACAACGCGCCGCGCAACACCTACCGGACCCGCGACGGCGGCTGGGTCGCGATCTCCACCAGCGCCCAGTCGATCGCCGAACGGGTCGTGCGGCTGGTCGGCAGGCCGGATCTGGCCGAGCAGCCGTGGTTCGCGAGCGGGGCCGAGCGCGCGCAGCACGCCGACGAGCTCGACGAAGCGGTCGGCTCGTGGATCGCCGAACGCGATCGCGCGGAGGTGATCGAGGCGTTCGAGCAGGCGCAAGCCGCGATCGCCCCGATCTACACCGCGGCCGACATCGTGCAGGACCCGCAGTACGAAGCGCTCGGCACGATCGCGACGCTGCCCGACGACGAGCTCGGGCCGGTGCGGATGCAGAACGTGCTGTTCCGGCTGTCGGAAACCCCGGGTCAGATCACCTCGACCGGTCCGCCCATCGGCGCGCACACCGAGGAAGTGCTCGCACGCTACGACGTCACCGGCGCGGCGCTGGACGAGTTGCGGGACAAGGGCGTGATCCGATGAGACCCGCGCGCAGCTGGCTCTACGTGCCGGGTGACCGGCCGGAGCGCATCGGCAAAGCACTCGCCTCGGACGCCGACGAGGTGATCCTCGACCTGGAGGACGCCGTCGCCCCCGCGGCCAAAGACGAGGCGCGCCGAGCGGTGCTGGCCGCACTCGCCGACGGGCACCGCGCGCACGTTCGGATCAACGCCACGGACGGTTCGCAGGGACGGGCCGACGTCGAGGCGCTGGCGGCCGCTCCGGGCGCGCTCGCGGGCGTGCGGGTGCCCAAGTGCGAGAACCCCGGCGAGCTGGGCCGGGTGGCCGACGCGCTCGGCGTGGCCGTGCATCCCGTGGTGGAGTCCGCGTTCGGCGTGGAGCACGCATACGCGCTGGCCACCGCGCATCCGCTGGTGGCGGGGATTTCGCTCGGCGAGGCCGACCTCGCCGCGGACCTGCGGGTTCCCGGCGTCGAGTCGCTCACCTGGCCGCGCTCGCGCATCGTCGTCGCGGCACGTGCGGCCGGGTTGCCGAGCCCGGTGCAGAGCGCGTGGACAGCCGTCCGCGATCTGGACGGCCTGCGCGCCGACACCGAAGCGGGCCGGAAAGCCGGATTCTTCGGGCGTTCGGTGCTGCATCCGGCGCAGATTCCCGTGGTGCACGAAGCGTGCGCACCCGATCCGGACGAAGTCGCGCGAGCTCGGTCCCTCGTGGACGCGCTGCGCGTGACCGACGAAGCCGCGTGGATCGACCACTCCGGACGTTTCGTCGACGCGGCGGTCGTCGAGCAGGCCAGGTGGCTGCTTTCGATCACCGGCGAAGGGACCAGCAGGCGCACCGGCAACGACGCCGAATCCGTCCACAAAGTACAGACCGACCAGCGGGACGGGCCCGCCCGGCAAGACCGCCACAGCGCCGAACACACGAACAACGACGAAGGGCACGCCCCATGACGACCACAGAGGACCCGCTGCTGGCGGCGATCGCGGGCGGAGTCCGGCTGATCGAGCTCGGCCAGCCGTTCTTCACCGGGATGCCGTGCTCACCGAACCATCCCGGGTTCCGGATGACGCTCAACCGCCGCCACGGCGACATGCGGCGGGCCGACGGCGGCTCCGCGGCCAACGAGATCATCGTCACCGGCGGGCACGTCGGCACCCACATCGACGCGCTCTCGCACGTGAGCCATCGCGGTGAGCTGCACGGCGGGATCGACGCGGCCGAAGCCCAGCAGGGCGGCGCGTTCTCCGCGCACGGAGCCGAGAACCTGCCGGGCCTGCTGCGGCGCGGCGTGCTGCTCGACGTCGCCGCCGTGCACGACGTCCCGACGCTGCCGGCCGGATATGGCGTCACCGCCGAGGATTTGGCGGCGGCCGCGCGGCGCGCGGACGTCGAGCCGGCCGGAGGCGACGTCGCGCTGATCCGCACCGGCTGGGCGCGCAACTTCACCGACCAGACCGCTTACCTGGGCAAGGAAACGGGAGTTCCCGGGGCGACGGAACAGGCGGCGCAGTGGCTCGCCGCACGCGGGATCGTCGCCACCGGCGCAGACACCACCGCCTACGAGCAGATACCCGCGGGTGCCGGGCACTCGCTGCTTCCGGTGCACCGGGTTCTGCTGGTGGAGTCCGGGATCTTCATCATGGAGCACCTGAACCGCGAATCCCTCGCCGAGCAGGGCATCGCGGAGTTCGCCTTCCTGCTCGCTCCGCTGCGCATCACCGGCGGCACCAGCGCGCCCATCCGTCCGCAGGCGGCGGTGAGCGCATGACGACACCGGTTCAGCGCCTCGCCGAGTTCGCGGCCTCGGTGCGCGCGCGAGGACTTCCCGAGCGGCTGCGCGACGACGCCGCCCGCAGGGTGCTGGACGTGCTGGGCAACAGCCTCGCCGCCACCTCCGAAGCACCGGCGGCCGCGGTCGGAACGCTGGTCCGTGAGTGGGGCGGGCAGGGCCGCGCGAGCGCGATCGGCGGCGGGCGGCTGCCGGAGCCGAGCGCCGCGCTGCTGAACGGAACGCTGGCGCACTCGCTCGACTTCGACGACACCCACCTGCCGTCGGTGTTGCACCCTTCCGCGTCGGTCGTTCCCGCCGCGCTGGCCGTCGCCGAGTCGCGCGGGGCGAGCGGAGCGCAGCTGCTCGACGCCGTCGGCGTCGGTGTCGAGATCACCGTCCGGGTCGGAATGGCGGGCTACGACCGGGAATTGGGCAACTCGGTGTTCTTCGAGCGCGGGCTGCACGCCACCGCCATCTGCGGCGCGCT
>NZ_JAFRFW010000006.1:0-1663 GCF_017434145.1 Saccharopolyspora sp.
GGCGCACGCCCCCGACTCAGATCGTTGCACCAGGCCAGCAGCCAACTCGGTGACCCGGGGTGCGGCGGTCGGCACCGCGGCAGGGTCGCCCCCACGGCAGGAGGTCGGTCGAAACAATGCCCACCAGCACGCTGCCCAGCCCGGCACCATCGCCCGCTACGGCACCGGCCGAGCCCGCCCCCGGCGACAACTGGCGGCACGTCGACGCCGCGCAGAACGGCGACACCGACGCCTTCGGCCGCCTCTACGACGAGTACTCGCACATCGTCTACCGGTACGTGCTGTTCCGGGTCAGCGATCACTGCCTGGCCGAGGACATCACCAGCGAGACCTTCCTGCGCGCGCTGCGGCGCATCGCGACCGTCAGCTACCAGGGCCGGGACGTGGCCGCGTGGTTCATCACGATCGCCAAGAACCTCGTGCTCGACCACGTGAAGTCCAGCCGCAACCGGCTGGAGGTCCCGGCCGCCGACCTCACCGACACGCACCGGCCGCAGACCCAGTGCGGGCCGGAGCAGCAGGTGCTCGACGCCGCCACCCAGCACGAGCTGTTGCACTGCGTCCGGCAGCTCAACCCGGACCAGCGGGAGTGCATCCGGCTGCGGTTCATGCAGGGGCTCTCGGTCACCGAGACCGCGCAGCGGATGCAGCGCGGAGAAGGGGCGATCAAAGCCCTGCAGCACCGCGCGGTTCGCCGCCTCGCGCACCTGCTGCCGGACGACGTGCGCTGAGCGAACGGATCACGATCATGTTCCGGCCGGGTCGATCGGCGTGGACCGCGCCAACCGGACAGCAGGCAGCCTCTAAGCTGGGAGCCTGCTGATCCGGGTCGCCGCGCCGGCGGCAACGGCCCGCGCACCAGCCACCAGACCAGGAGACCCACCAAGCCGGAGACCGGGAGGCGCGGCGGTGCCGACACGTCCAGGCTCAGCCGGAGGCCAGGGCGACGGCTGTCCGGGCGACGACCAGCGCAGCCTCGGCAGGCACGATGCCGACCAGCCCGATGCCGACCAGCCGAACCGGAACGGCACCGGAGACGGCCCGGCCGAAGGCCGCGCGCGCAACGGCCGGGGCAGCGGCGAGCCGAACGGCCCGATTCCGGCGCAGCTCCCGCTGGACAGCGCGAAGCTCGCCGGACGCGCCTCCGCCGAGGCCGCCGTCGCCGGTGCCGAACCGGACGGTGCGCTGGCCGCGCCCCCCGACCTCACCGCGGCGGCGTTCTTCGACGTGGACAACACGATGATGATGGGCGCGTCGCTGTTCCACTTCGCCCGCGGGATGGCCGCGCGGAAGTTCTTCACCGCCGCCGACCTGGCCGGATTCGCCTGGCAGCAGCTCAAGTTCCGCGTCGGCGGCCGGGAGAGCGCGGGCGACGTGCAGGCCAGCCGGGAGCAGGCGCTGTCGTTCGTGGCCGGGCGCAGCGTCGCCGAGCTGGTCGAACTCAGCGAGGAGATCTACGACGAGCTGCTGGCCGACCGGATCTGGGCGGGCACCCGCGCGCTGGCCCAGATGCACCTGGACGCCGGTCAGCGGGTGTGGCTGGTCACCGCGACCCCGGTGGAGCTGGCGCAGATCATCGCGCGGCGGCTCGGGCTGACCGGAGCGCTCGGCACGGTGGCCGGGCACGCCGACGGTGTCTACACCGGCCGGCTGGTCGGGGAGA
>NZ_JAFRFW010000105.1:0-1946 GCF_017434145.1 Saccharopolyspora sp.
GAGGTGCTGGCCCGGCTGGACGCGGCCGGTTGCCGCCGCTACGTGGTCACCGACGTGAGCAAGGACGGCACGCTGCGCGGCCCGAATACCGCGCTGCTGCGGGAAGTCTGCGCGCGCACCGAGGCGCCGGTGATCGCCTCCGGCGGAGTGTCCAGTGTGGATGATCTGCGGGCGCTGGCGGAGCTGGCGCCGCTGGGAGTCGAAGGCTCCATCGTGGGCAAGGCGCTCTACGCCGGGAACTTCACCTTGCAGCAGGCGCTCGCCGCGGTCGCCTGAGCACCGCTTACCCTGGTGGCATGGCCGTCGCGGTACGTGTGATCCCCTGCCTGGACGTGGACGCGGGGCGGGTCGTCAAAGGCGTCAACTTCACCGACCTCGTGGATGCTGGCGATCCCGTCGAACTCGCCGAGACCTACGACGGCGAGAGCGCCGACGAACTCACTTTCCTGGACGTGACCGCGTCGTCGGCGGACCGCGAGACGACTTACGACGTGGTGCGCCGCACCGCGGAGCAGGTGTTCATCCCGCTGACCGTCGGCGGCGGCGTCCGCAGCCCCGAGGACATCGACCGGCTGCTGCGCGCGGGCGCGGACAAGGTGAGCCTGAACACCGCCGCGATCGCCCGGCCGGAGCTGCTGCGCGAGTCGTCCCGGCGGTTCGGCGCGCAGTGCGTGGTGCTGTCCGCGGACGCCCGGCGGGTGCCGGAAGGCGGCGAGCCCACGGCGTCCGGTTTCGAGGTCACCACGCACGGCGGGCGGCGCGGCACCGGGATCTGCGCGGTCGAGTGGGCCGGTCGCGCTCAGGAACTCGGCGTCGGCGAGATCCTGCTGAACTCGATGGACGCGGACGGCACGAAGGCTGGGTTCGACCTGGAGATGATCCGCGCGGTGCGGGCCGAAGTGGACGTTCCGATGATCGCCAGCGGCGGTGCCGGCGCGGTCAAGCACTTCGCGCCCGCCGTGCACGCCGGGGCGGACGCGGTGCTGGCCGCCAGCGTGTTCCACTTCGGACAGCTGCGGATCGGCGACGTGAAGGCCGCCATGCGCGCGGAAGGGATCACGGTCCGATGAGCGAGCTGGACCCGGCGATCGCCGAGCGCCTCAAGCGGAACCCGGACGGGCTGGTGGCGGCGATCGTGCAGCAGCGCGGCACCGGCGAGGTGCTGATGATGGCGTGGATGGACGACGAGGCGCTGCACCGCACGCTGACCACCCGGCGCGGCACGTACTACTCGCGCAGCCGCGGGAAGTACTGGGTCAAGGGCGAAACGTCCGGGCACCTGCAGCACGTGCGCGAGGTGCGGCTGGACTGCGACGGCGACACCGTGCTCGTGGTCGTCGACCAGGAAGGCGCCGCCTGCCACACCGGTGATCACACCTGCTTCGACTCGGACGTGCTGCTCGGCCCGTCTTCCTGAGCTGGCACGTCTCCGGTCGCCAATTCGCCCGTGAGGTAGCGCTGCAGGTTGGGCGCGATCGCGGCGACGACCGTGTCGTGATCGGCCGAGGCGAGCGGCTCGAGCTCCACCACGTAGCGCATCATCCCCAGCCCGACGATCTGCGTGGCGCCCAGTGCCGCCCGCAGGTCCGGGCGGTCCATCCGCAGCTCCCGCGCGAGCTTGCCGAACACCACGGTCGCCACGAACTCCCGCAGCATCCGCACCGCCGAGCCGTGCGTGGCCACGCTGCGCGCCAGCGCCGCGAACGCGCCGCCGCCCGCTTCGTCCCACACGGTCAGGAACCGGTGCAGGATCCGTTCGGCCAGCTTCTCCGGGTCGCCCGCGAGCAGTTCCGGCAGCAGCACGGCCGGGTCGACGGGGATCTGCACGGCTGCGGTGAACAGGGATTCCTTGCCGCCGAACCAGTGGTTGACCATCGCCGGGTCCACTCCGGCGCGGGTCGCGATGGCCCGCACGGTCGAGTCGTTGTAGCCGTGCTCGGCGAAGA
>NZ_JAFRFW010000990.1:0-5012 GCF_017434145.1 Saccharopolyspora sp.
CCTGGTGCACCACCTCGGCACCCAGCCGGACCAGGCCGTTGACCACGCCGAACACGGCGGTCTCGTTGCCGGGGATCAGCGAGCTCGCCAGCACCACCGTGTCCCCGGCCTTGATGCGGATCTGCTTGTGCTCACCGCGGGCCATCCTGTACAGCGCCGAAAGCGGCTCGCCCTGCGAACCGGTCGAGACGAACAGCACCAGGTGCTCCGGCATCGCCAGCGCCTCGTCGAGCTCGACCAGCAGCCCGGGCGGCACGCGCAGGATGCCCAGCTCGGCGGCGATGCCCATGTTGCGCACCATCGAGCGGCCGACGAAGCAGACCTTCCGGCCGTGCTGCTCGGCCACGTCGAGCACCTGCTGCACCCGGTGCACGTGGCTGGCGAAGCAGGCCACGATCAGCCGCTGGGTCGCCTTGCCGATCACCGAGTCCAGCACCGGGCCGATCTCGCGTTCCGGTGTGACGAACCCCGGCACCTCGGCGTTGGTCGAGTCGACCAGGAACAGGTCCACACCCTCGTCGCCGAGCCGGGAGAACCCGGCCAGGTCGGTGAGCCTGCCGTCCAGCGGCAGCTGGTCCAGCTTGATGTCCCCGGTGTGCAGCGCGACGCCCGCGGGAGTGCGGATCGCGACCGCCAGCGCGTCCGGGATCGAGTGGTTGACCGCGAAGAACTCCAGGTCGAACGCGCCGTGCTCGCTGTGCTGGCCCTCGGCGACCTCGATCAGCTGCGGCGTCTGCCGGTGCTCCTTGCACTTGGCCGCCAGCAGCGCCAACGTGAACTTCGAGCCGACCACCGGAATGTCCGGGCGCAGCCGCAGCAGGAACGGCACGGCGCCGATGTGGTCCTCGTGCCCGTGGGTGAGCACCAGCGCCTCGATGTCGTCCAGGCGGTCCTCGATCGGCCCGAAGTCCGGCAGGATCAGGTCCACACCCGGCGAATCGTCCTCGGGGAACAGCACCCCGCAGTCGACGATGAGCAGCTTGCCCGCGTACTCGAACACGGTCAGGTTGCGGCCCACCTCGCCGATGCCGCCGAGCGCGGTGATCCGCAGGCCGCCCTCCGGCAGCGCGGGCGGCGGCGCGGACGCCGTCGGCGCCATCGGGCGGTGTTCGGAAGGCTGCGTGCTCACCGGGACGTCACCTCTGCTGCGGCATCGGGGTTGACCAGGACAAGACCGGCGTCCCACAGATCGCTGGTGATCACCCGCACCTGCTCGTCGGTGGCCTGCGGCAGCGGCAGCCGCGGATGCCCGGTCTCGTAGCCGCACAGCCGCAGCGCCGTCTTCGAGAAGATCACGCCACCGACGAAGTTCATCGAGCGGTACACCGGCATGAGACCGGCGTGCACGTCCCGCGCCGACTCGATGTCCCCGGCCTCGAACGCGTCCAGCATCTTGCGCAGGCGGTCGCCCACCACGTGGCCGATCACGCTGACGAAGCCGACCGCGCCGACCGACAGCCACGGCAGGTTCAGCGGGTCCTCACCGGAGTAGTAGGCCAGATCGCTGTTGCACAGCACCTCGCTGCCCGCCCACAGGTCGTGCTTGGAGTCCTTCACGGCCTTGATCCGCGGGTGCTCGGCGAGCCGCTTGAGCGTGTCGGTCTGGATCGGCACCACCGAACGCGGCGGGATGTCGTAGAGCATCACCGGCAGGTCGGTCGCGTCCGCGACCGTGCCGAAGTGCGCCAGCAGCCCCTCCTGCGGGGGCCGCGAGTAGTACGGGGTGACCACCAGCAGACCGTGCGCGCCCGCCTTCTCGGCGCTGCGGGCCAGCTCCACCGAGTGCTCGGTGTTGTTCGTGCCCGCGCCCGCGACGACGGTCGCCCGGTCGCCGACCGCCTCGACGACCGCCTGCAGCAGGCGTTCCTTCTCGTCGTCGCTGGTCGTGGGGCTCTCTCCCGTGGTGCCGTTGACGATGAGGCCGTCGTTGCCGACGTGATCGACCAGGTAGGTCGCCAACTCCTGGGACAACGCCAGGTCGAGCTTCCCGTCTCCGTCGAACGGCGTCACCATGGCGGTCAGGACCCGGCCGAACGGTCGGCCAGGGGCAGCGGTAGGACAGACGGTCATAGCTCCTGACGCTACCTGGTGAGTCCATTGATCAACGCGCCGCATCGGCGGCCGTGCGCAGGACCTCCGCCGCGACCGGCGGCAGCCGGAAAGGTACCGGTCAGCGCCCGTGCGGGCCGATCTTCTTCCGTCCCGGCGGCTGCGGTGGCGCGGGTTTTCCAGCGGCACATGCGTGCGATCCGCACGGCGCCGCCGGTCACCCGTTCGGCCCAGCCGGTTCGAGCGCGACCGGCTTCAGAACGAACGGCGCAAGTCCTCCACCGCGAGCACGTCCGCCTCGTTGCCTTCGATTTCCACCTGGTGCTGGCGGCGACTGAAGGCGTGCAGGATCAGCTCGCTCGGCTCACCGCTGAGGCGCACCGTGCGCGGACCGCGCTTCGCGGCGATCTCGGTGCCGTCCGGGCGGCGCAGCACCACGCCGACAGGGCTGCGGCCGTAGAACACCTTCGCCACCCGGGACAGCGACTTCCACAGCGCTTCCTCCCGCTCCGGGTCGGACGGGCGCGGCTGCCAGCCCGGCTGCGCGCGGCGCACGTCCTCGTGGTGCACGTAGAACTCGGCGGCGTTGACGGTCTCGTCCACCGAGCCGAACGACATCGGGTTCCACTTCGGCGGCCCCTCGCGCAACGTGGCGATCAGGTCCGGCCACGGCTTGTCCCGCAGCTCCTGCTCCACCTTGTCGCCGCGCTCGGCGAGCGCCTTGATGAACTTGCCCGCCAGCGCGTCCGGACGACGCTCGCGCAGCAGCAGGTGCACCGCGAGGTCCTTGGTCTTCCAGTCACCGCACAGCGTCGGCGCGTCCGGCCCGACCCGCTCGAACAGGTCGCAGAGTTCCCGGCGCTCGTCGTTGGCCACACCCATGCGGCCACTGTAGCCGTGATCAGCGAACCGGCACGCGCACCGGGCGCTCGGCCGGGAGTCAGCCCTCGGTGACGAACGGGCTGGACGCGACCTCGGTGCCGTCGGTGAGGCTGGTGATCTCGAAGTCGCCGAACACGTTCGGTGCGGCCTTCTGCAGCTGGCGCAGGCATTCCACGGCGAGCGCGCGGATCTCCACGTCGGCGTGCTCGCTGGCGCGCATCGCCACGAAGTGCCGCCACGCGCGGTAGTTCCCGGTCACGACGATGCGGGTCTCGGTCGCGTTCGGCAGCACCGTGCGCGCGGCCTGGCGGGCCTGCTTGCGGCGCAGCGTCGCCTTCGGCTCGTCGGCGAACTTCTCCTGCAGCGCTTCCAGCAGCTCGTTGTACGCGTGCACGCTCGCCTCGGTGGCCTGCACGAACTTCTCGTGCAGCGCCGGGTCCTCGGCGATCACGTCGGGTTCGACCATCGCGGCGTCGCGCTCCGAGACGTAGCGCTGGGACAGCTGCGAGTAGGAGAAGTGCCGGTGCCGGATCAGCTCGTGGGTCAGCGAGCGGGACATGCCGGTCAGGTAGAAGGTCACCGAGCCGTGCTCCAGCACGGACAGGTGGCCGACCTCCATGATGTGCCGCAGGTAGCCGTCGTTGGTGGCCGTGGCCGGGTTCGGCTTGCGCCAGGACTGGTAGCAGGCCCGGCCGGCGAACTCCGCGAGCGCCTGGCCGCCGTCTGCATCGGTGGACCAGTCCACGTCGGCCGGGGGGAAGAACTCCGTCTTGCCGATGAGCTGGACCTTCGGCGGCACGATCTCGGTCACGGTGCGCGGACCCTTCTGGCTCGTCTCGGGGTTTCTGCTGCTCCGCCGCTGCTGCGGCGGTTGCGGGAACGAGCGTAACCGGCCGTGCCGACAGTCCTGCCGCACCGGCCGGTCACCACTCGCGATGGCGCGGTGACACCGGACGACACCATTGGATGATTGCGCGACGCCAGCACCGACGCCATATTGGTGTCATGGATCTGAGCCCTTACATCAACCAGCTTCGCGAAGACCTCACGTCCGCCGCCTCGGCGGGCGACGAGCAGACCCGGCAGACCGCCGCCGTGCTCTCGGCCGCGATCGAGCCCGCGGCACGGCTGGCGATCATGAACGCGCTTTCCGACCTCGCCGCGGAGGTCACCACGCACCTGGAAGACCAGGTCGTCGACGTCCGGCTGGACGGGCGGGACGTCCGGGTGGCGGTCAGCGGCGGAGGCGGCGGGAAGGCTTCGGCCGCCGAGGACGACCGGCCGCCGCCACCGCCTCCGGGCGGCGACAGCGGTGACATCAGCAGGATCACGCTGCGGCTGCTCGACGAGATCAAGTCGCAGGCCGAGAACGCCGCGTCCACGCAGGGCGTGTCGCTGAACACGTGGGTCGCGCAGGCAGTGCAAGGCGCCCTGCACGGCGGCAGACCGCGGGGACCGTGGGAGCACCACCGGCCGGGTCGCGGACCCGGTTGGGGCGGGCCGGGGCGCTTTCGCGGCGACGAAGGCTACGGCTCCCGGGTCCACGGCTGGGTACAGGGCTGACGGGAGGTGGCGACCTTGAACAGCGACACCGGCCGGAATTCCCAACCCGGCGACTCCCAACCCGGCGATGCCGAATCCCGGGAACCGAACGAGCTCGTGCGGACCCAGGAATTCGACACTCCTGGGCCGATCGTCGTGGACGTCGGCAACAGCCTCGGCGCGATCAACGTCGAGCTGGCCGAGACGGTGACCACGCACGTGGAGGTCCGGCACGACTCCGCGGGTGGTGGCCCGGAATGGCGCACCGGCCTGTCCGGCCTGCTCAACTGGGTCGGCGGGCAGATCAGCGAAGCCGGACGGCGTGGTGGTCTCGGGGCTGGTGGTCTCGGGGCCGGCGGTTTCGGCGGCGGGCTCGGGGATCGCGCCTTCGGCGACCGCGGCCCCGGGGAACCGATCGCGGAGGCGGTGCGCCAGACCACGATCGACTTCACCGGCGGCAACAGGTTGTCGGTGCGCGCGCCGAGCACGGTGCCGCTGCGCACCGTTCCGCTGGCGATCACGGTGCGGGCACCGGAGGA
>NZ_JAFRFW010000991.1:0-6994 GCF_017434145.1 Saccharopolyspora sp.
CGGTTGTGCGCGTCGAGCCGTTCGACCCGCTCGCGCTTTCCTGCCCGCCCTTGCGGGCGGCGGCACGGGAGGAGCGGCGCTCGCGTCGTGCGGCGGCGCCGGAAGGCTGGGCGGCGTCATCACGCTGCTCGTCCGGGCCAGCCCCCTGTTCGCGGTCGTCGCTCACGCCTGCATCCTCCGCTCACCGTGTGCATCGACGCAGGGGTGACAGGACTCGAACCTGCAACCTGCGGTTTTGGAGACCGCTGCTCTGCCAATTGAGCTACACCCCTTCGCGACCGGCGGTCGCGACGGCACACACGATACAGCCCGCTCCAGCACGACCGACGCCCAGTTCGGCCGCCCAGGTGCGAGTGCACCGGTATCCCGGGACGGGAAGTCTACGGCACGGTGCTGATCACTTCGCACGCGCGTCCCCGTTCGCCCGCCGCCCGCAGGTGGGGAGCGTGCCCGCAGCCGCGGTCCTCTGCAAAGATGCCCGCATGGCCGCACCAGAAACACAGCACACGAAGGCGCGCGTGTCCGCGCGCATCGGAGGGATCAGCGAGTCCGCGACGCTGGCGGTCGACGCCAAGGCGAAGGCGCTCAAGGCCGCGGGCAGGCCGGTGATCGGTTTCGGTGCCGGCGAGCCCGACTTCCCGACCCCGCAACCCGTCGTCGACGCCGCGATCGCCGCGTGCTCCGACCCGCGCAACCACCGCTACAGCCCGGCTTCGGGCCTGCCGGAGCTGCGCGAGGCGGTCGCGGCCAAGACGCTGCGGGACTCCGGCTACCAGGTCGAGCCGAGCCAGGTCCTGATCACCAACGGCGGCAAGCAGGCCGTCTACCAGGCGTTCGCCGCGCTGCTCGACCCTGGCGACGAGGTCCTGCTGCCGGCGCCGTACTGGACCACCTACCCGGAGGCGATCACCCTCGCCGAGGGCAAGCCGGTCGTGGTGCCCACCGACGACTCCACCGGCTACCTGGCGAGCGTCGAGCAGCTGGAGGCGGCGCGCACCCCGCGCACCAAGGTTCTGCTGTTCAACTCGCCGTCCAACCCGACCGGCGCGGTGTACCCGCCGGAGCAGATCGCGGCGATCGGCCGGTGGGCCGTCGAGCACGGCATCTGGGTGATCACCGACGAGATCTACGAGCACCTGGTCTACGGCGACGCCGAGCACGTCTCGATGCCGGTGGCGGTGCCGGAACTGGCCGACACCTGCGTGGTGCTCAACGGGGTCGCCAAGACCTACGCGATGACCGGCTGGCGGGTCGGCTGGATGATCGGCCCGAACGACGTCATCAAGGCGTCGACGAACCTGCAGTCGCACCTGTCGTCGAACGTCGCGAACGTTTCGCAGCGCGCGGCGCTGGAGGCCGTCAGCGGGCCGCTGGACGCGGTGGCCGAGATGCGGTCGGCCTTCGACCGCCGCCGCCGCAAGATCGTGGACCTGCTCTCGGCGATCCCCGGCGTGTCCTGCCCGGAACCGGAGGGCGCGTTCTACGTCTACCCGTCGGTGAAGGGGCTGCTGGGCAAGGAGATCCGCGGGCAGCGCCCGCAGACCAGCGTGGAGCTCGCGGAGATCGTGCTGGAGCAGGCCGAGGTCGCGGTCGTGCCCGGCGAGGCGTTCGGCACTCCCGGCTACTTCCGGTTGTCCTACGCGCTCGGCGACGACGACCTGGCCGAGGGCGTCGGCCGGGTCGCGGAGCTGCTCGGCGAAGCCAAGTAGCCGCCCGGGCGACCGAAGACCAACGGACCGCGCATCCTCCGGGTGCGCGGTCCGTTTCAGTTCGTGCCGGAGTTCGCCGGGCGGGCCGCGGCACCGACCGTCCGGTTGATCCGGCGCGGCGCCTGAACTCGCGGCACCGGTTACTCCGGCAACCGGACGACGGCGCTGGCACCGCCGAGCACGCTCTGCTCGGCGCTGCGGGCGGTGATGTTCACCTTCACCGTGCCGTCCTCGTTGACCGCGGCGACCTTCCCGGACAGCTCGACGACGGCGCCGCCCTCGTCCGGCGCGGCACCGTCGGCGGGCACGGCGACGGGCCGGGTGAACCGCACCGAGTGGTCGACGATCGCGGCCGGGTCCCCGGTCCACTCGGTGACCAGCCGCGCCGAGAGCGCCATCGTGAGCATTCCGTGCGCGATCACGTCGGGCAGTCCCACCTCGGCGGCGAACCGCTCGTTCCAGTGGATCGGGTTGAAGTCGCCGGAGGCGCCCGCGTAGCGCACCAGGTCCGCGCGGGTCAGCGGCACGCTCAGCGGCGGCAGTTCGTCGCCCTTGGCGACCTCGGACGCACGTACCTTCACGCCTGCTCCTCCTCCGCTGCCGTACCGCGAGCCACCAGCGTGGACAGCGCGGTGCACACCGGTTCTCCCTCGACCGTGCCGATCTCGGCGCGCACGGTCAGGAAGTCGTTGCCCGCGCGGGCCTTGATGTCGTCCACGAAGACCGTGGCGCGCAACCGGTCCCCGGCCCGGATCGGGCGGTGGTGGGTGAAGCGCTGGTTGCCGTGCACGACCTTGCTGTAGTCCAGTCCGAGCGCCGGATCGTCGACCAAGGCGTCCTGCGCGCGCATGGTCAGGATGATCGCGAAGGTCGGCGGCGCGATCACGTCCGGGTGGCCCGCCGCCTTGGCGGCCTCCGGGTCCCGGTGCAGCGCCGAGCCGTCGTGGATCGCGTCGGCGAACTCGCGGATCTTCTCCCGGCCCACCTCGTAAGGCTCGGTCGGCGGGTACTCACGTCCGATGAATGCTTGGTCGAGCGGCACGCCACGCAGATTACCGCCGTCCGTCGCGCAGGCAGCCAGCGCGCGGTCGTCGCGCGTCGGGCGCCACCAAGTCGATAGGGCCGCCGGACGCGAAAAACCCGCCGCGGCCGGAGCCGGGCGGGTTTTCGGTGATCGGGAGACCGCTGTGCCTCAGCGGGTCTCCTTGTGCGTGCGATGCGTGCCGCAGTGCGTGCAGAACTTCTTCATCGCCAGCCGGTCGGGGTTGTTCCGCCGGTTCTTGTTGGTGATGTAGTTCCGGTTCTTGCACTCCTCGCAGGCCAGCGTGATCTTGGGGCGAACGTCGGTGGTGGCCACAGAGGTGCCCTTTCTCTCTAGTACTGCGTACCGGTCGGCTCGCTCGGGAAATGGGCGAACCACGAGCTGGTAGCGGTGGCCGGACTTGAACCGACGACACAGCGATTATGAGCCGCTTGCTCTACCGACTGAGCTACACCGCCATCCTGAGACCACCGGCTCGGCAGGTCTCAGCACCACCGAGGGTATCTCATGCAAAACAGCCGCAGCACCCAGGTAACCGAGCACCGCGACTGTCTACCGAGCCCCAATACGGAATCGAACCGTAGACCTTCTCCTTACCATGGAGACGCTCTACCGACTGAGCTATTGGGGCGTGCCCTTGCGGAGCGATTAGAACTCTACACACCCGCTGACCATGGTCGACAACCGGGGTCTGGTTCTATTGAACGCGCAGGTCAACGGCACTATTCCGGTGTTGGACCGGCGGCGGCGAGCGGAACCGGCCGATCAGTGCACGAGTGTGAGCACGGTCTCGGATCGCGATCCGCGCGCCTTCACCGTGCGGGCCTGCAACCACGCCTCGAACCGATCCTCCGGCAGCGGGCGCGAGATCAGGTAGCCCTGCGCGATGTCGCAGCGCATCCCGACGAGCTGGTCGCGAGCGGCGTCGTCCTCCACGCCCTCGGCCACGACCCGCAGATCCAGCGAGTGGCCCAGCTCGACGATGGTGCGCACCACCGCCATGTCGCTGAGGTCGGTGCCCATGCCGAGCACGAAGCTCTTGTCGATCTTCACCTCGTCCACCGGCAGCGTGCGCAGGTAGGCCAGCGAGGAGTAACCGGTGCCGAAGTCGTCCACGGCCAGCACCACGCCCAGCGCGTGCAACCGCCGCAGCACCGGCATGGACCGCTCCGGCTCCTCCATCACCGACGACTCGGTGAGCTCGAAGGTCAGCAGCTCCGGCGGGATGTCGTGACGCAGCAGCGCCTCGCCGACGCGGTCCGGGAAGGACTCGTCGTTGAGGTTGCGCACCGAGAGGTTCACCGCGACCGACATCCGCAGATCCCGGTCCAGCCACTCCCGCACCTTGATCAACGCGCGCTCCAGCACGAACGAGGTCAGCGCGTCGACCAGGCCGGTCGCCTCGACCACCGGCACGAACTCGTCCGGGTCCAGCCGCCCGTACTCCGGGTGCCACCAGCGCACCAGCGCCTCGGCGCCGACGACCTGCCTGCCCGGCAGCGCGACCTTCGGCTGGTAGTGCACCTCGACCTGGCCGGTGTCCAGTGCCTGCCGGAACTGGGTGACCAGCTGGAAGCGGCGCAGGAAGACCTGCCCCATCGCGGGCGCGTAGCCGCGGACCACGTCTTTGCCGTTGCGGGCGGCCCGCACCGCCACGTCGGCGTGCTGCAGCAGGGTGTCGATGTCGTCCTCGTCATCGGCGTCGGCGGGCGCGGAAGACGAATACCCGGCGACCCCGGTGGCTTCGACCACCAGCCGGTCCAGCGGGTAGGGCTCGGCGATCACCTCGCAGAGCCGTTCGCCGAGCTGGTGCGCCTGCTGCTCGGTGCGGTCGATCAGCAGCACCGCGAACGAGTTGGCCTCCAGCCGCGCCAGCGGCACTTCGTGGCCGAGCTCGTCGCGCATCCGCTGCCCGGCGGCCACGACCATGCGGTCGCCCCAGGTGTAGCCGAGCGCTTCGCTGACCGTAGTGAGCAGGTCCAGATCCACCCGCAGCACGACCGCCGTGCGCTCGTTGCGCAGCTGCTCGGCGGCCATCTCGCGGAACCCGGCGCGGTTGAGCAGCCCGGTGAGCAGGTCGTGGTACGCGTCGTGGCGCAGCCGCGCCAGCAGCCGCCGGTTGTCCATCGCGGTGGCCAAGTGGCTGGCCAGGGTGTGCAGCAGCCGCACGTCGGCCTGGCCGAAGCCGCGCCAGCGGCTGACCCTGTCGTGCGCCTCCACCGCGCCGAGCAGCTGGTTCGCGCCGCGCAGCGGTACCACCAAGGACTCGTAGGCGCCGCGCAGCCGCAACGCGCGGCGCACCTCCTCGGGCGCTTCCAGCGTCCGGAACGAGCGGACGTGGGTGCCGGGCAGCTGCAGCAGCGGGTCGTCGCGCAGTGCCTGCGGGCTCGCCGACTCGGCCGCCTCGGGCAGCGGCTCACCTGCGACGAGCGTGCTGACTTCGCCACGGGGGTCCAGACGCAGGCGGACCACGACGCGCGTGGCGTTGAGCTGTTCGCGGATGCGTTCGGCGACCGGTTCCCACTCGCTGACCGAGGTCTCCGGGTCCGCCGCCTCCGCCGGAGCGCGCACCGCGGACTGCCCGGAACGCGCCACGCTGAGGCTGACGTCGCTGAGCGCCTCCAGGTCGCGCTGTTCGCGCAGCAGCCCGGAATACGCGCGGTAGAGCCCGATCACGGCGACGGCGACCAGCGCGACCAGCAACCATCCCCACTTGGTGCTGCGGGCCACCTCGTAGCCGATCAAGCCGACCGAGGTGTTCAGCAATCCGACCGCCAGGGTGCGCACCGCCAGCCGTGCGGCCGCGGTCAACCGCATGCCGCCGCCCAGCACGTGCAACGCCGCCAGCGCGAACCCGCAGGAGATCAGCGGAGAGGTCAGCGTGCCCAGCACCGGGCCGAACCAGGCCGGCGCGATCGGGTTCAGCGGATCGTCCAGCGCGTTGTTGACCGCGGTCGCCACCGCGAACGGCACCGCTACCTCGAGGCAGAAGACCCCGGCGTTGTAGACGACGTGGGTGGCCGCGCGCCGACCGACCTGCGCGCCCAGCCCGGCGAGCAGGTTCGCCGCGAGCACCACCTCGAACGGAGCGGTCAGCAGGCCGAGGATCAGCGGGATCTCGGTGAACGAGATGGTCCAGCCGACCCGCTTCACGTCCACGTCGATGGTCAGCTGCTCGGCCAGCAGGAACCCGACGGCCAGCAGCGGTCCGATGATCAGCAGCTCGGGGCCGTATTCGTGCCGCGTCCAGTAGGAGGTGAGTCCGGAGACCAGCAACCCGGCCAGCAGCACGAGCACGGAGAAGGTGGTGAACGAGCGCCTGCGCGCCGGATCGACCTCGGCTCGCACGGGCGGGCGCGGCGGGTCCAGCGTCGCCTGTGGATCGAGGGTGTGGTGACGCTCGATCATCCACCCTCCTCTGCCCGGCGACACGAATGTCGCACCGGAATGCCGCGCCGATCGTGACGCACGACGGCCACGGTTGGCCAGGGCCGGATGCCCCAGTCACCGCGCGCGCGGGCGGCGCAATCGCCCGTACCGGTATCGGGCGCCGACCGATTCGCCTGCGCAGAGCTTGGACTGACCAGCGCGTTCCGCGAACCGGCCGAGTGCGGGCGGGTCGTGCGGGAAAGCCCGCGGCGGCCCTGCGAGCGCTGTGAGAAAGGCCGCAGCAACCGATCACCATGCGCGCGGAGAGTGTTCACGGAACACCCTCCGTGATGTCGATTCCGTCGATCAGGGCAATGGGGACGGAGCGAGCCCGCTCCCGCCGCGGCTCGCCGGCAGGATCATGTCAAGCCGAGCTCGTCCAGGTAATCCCGCAACGCGCGGTCGAGGTCGGCCAAGCCCGACTCCTCGGACGGCAGGTGCCCGGCCCCGTGCAGCGCAGCGAACCGGCCCGCCGGACCGAGCCGGTCGAAGAACTCCCTGGAGAACCGCAGCGGCGTCCACCGGTCTTCCGCCGGATGCGCCAGCAGCACCGGCGGGCCCGCGTAGTCCTCCGGCTCCACCGCGGGCGGCGCGCAGACGAAGCTGCGCAGGAATCCCAGCGACATCCAGTTCCCGCCGCCCAGCGGATCCGCCCAGATCGCGTGCGCGAACTGGGCGTGGTTGGACATCGCGGCGATGTTGACCAGCCAGCGCGCCGGTGCCCACGCGGGCGGCAGCGGCATCGACACCGCCCCCGGCAGCAACCCGAGCAGCACCGACCACCGGCCGAGTTCCGGGGTGCTCGCCAGCCGGC
>NZ_JAFRFW010000992.1:0-25200 GCF_017434145.1 Saccharopolyspora sp.
GCGGTGCAGAGTGCGAGCCGGACCGGGTCGTGCAACGACCGCGCTGCAGCCTGTCCCGCAGAGCCATGAACCGCTCCCGCAACCACCGATACCCGGTCTGCTTGAAGCACGTCGCATCGCCGCTGAGGCCACCCCCGCCGAAGCCGCTCACAACGCAGACTCGCCCGCGCACACGATCGACACCGTCCTCAGCAATGCCGTCACCGGCTTACAGCAGCTTTCGGCCGTCCTGCGGTGGAAGCTCATGAAAAACTGTGAACGGGTCGCCAGTCCAGATGCCGAGCTTGCTGCGGGAGCGGCACATAGTCGCATCCAGCTCGCGGAGCCTCGGGCGACGCTGATCCCGTTCTACCGCGAGTCGTACTCACTCCACGATATTGACTGCGCAATCGCAGCCTCGCGCTGAGCACACGCATCGACGACACACTGCGGATCCGTGGCTCGCGCGCGTCATCGAACTGCGGTCCCTGCACGTCGATGTCCCCGAAGAACCGGCTCAGGAGCGAGAAGTGCTCGTTGCCGGCGAAGGTCGGGCACAGCCGAACCACCAGCACCCCGGCTTTCCCGGCCGCGGCGCGGTCTCCCGCGCCGTGCCGAGGAAACCCCCAGCGTCGCGCGCATCCCGCTCGCTGCGCCCTGGCCGTTCTGCCGCGGGCCAGCGGGTACCCCGCCGCGATCGGGGCGAAATCGGCGCCTGCGGCCTCGACGGGGCCCTGCCAGGCCTCGCCGGTCAGGTAGGAGACGCGGTGGCCGCGGCGAGTCAGCTCCTCGACCAGCGGCAGGGTCGGGTTCACGTGTCCGTGCGCGGGAATGATGGCGAAGGCCAAGTGGCGGGGCATGCTTCCTCGTCTGACGCGATAGATGAGATGCGGACGATTCGGATCCACAGCGTTTTTCCACGCTACGGATAAAACGCCATCAAACAAGTTTCCCGATAGTGACGCCGAATACACCCGGTCGACCCTGTTTCCGCGGATCATCCCCGTGCAACCCCTGTGACCAGCGTTTCCGCGCGGGCGGCCGGTCCGGATTCCGGGAAGGACCACTTGGTAGCACCGCAGGCACCATCCGCGCGCGAACCTTGCCCGGATCTCATATGACCACTCGAACGGGTGATCATCGCGGGAGGTGGGTTGTCGCGCGGGGCACCGACATGAATGGATCCGAGTAGGAAATTTTCGTCGTGAAGGTTTGATATGAGGGTTCTCGTAACCACGCTTCCCGCATTCGGTCATTTCTATCCGATGGTCGCGTTCTCCTGGGCGCTGCGCAGCGCTGGTCATCAGGTGCTCGTCGCGGGCCCGCGGCTGATCGTGAATGAAGCCCGCAACGCGGGACTGGCGGGCACGGTCGTCAGCGATGTCTCCGTCCGCGACCTGTGGGCGGCCAGTGACGATCCGACCGGGGAAGACAACCACCGGCCGATCGCCGACCTCGGCTTGGAGATCGCCGACCGCGCGGCCACCGACGTCCTCCAGCTCTGTCGTGACTGGCGCCCGGACGTGGTGATGTCCGATCCCATGGAGTTCGCCGGACCGCTCGCCGCCGGACTGGCCGGGATCCCCACCGTGTCGCACCGCTGGGGACTGCACTGCCCGGACGAACTGATCAGCTCCTTGTGGGAATCGGCCGGGCCGAAGCGGCGGGCGCTGCACGATCGCTTCGGGATCGACGCCGCCGCGCTCGAACCGCACGCCGTGCTGGACACGTGCCCGCCGGGGCTGCGCCGCACCGAGGACTCCTCGTGGATTTCGATGCGATACGTCCCCTACTGCGGCAACGCGGTGCTGCCGCGCTGGCTGACCGAACCCCGCGCGAAACCCCGGGTGTGCGTGTCCATGAGCAGCCTGCCGATGCGGCAGGGCCTGGAAGCGCTCAGTACCGCCGCGCGAGCGTTGTCCGACATGCCGGTGGAGGTCGTGCTGTCCGGCACCGGATCCCGGGATTCCTCGCTGGGGGATCTCCCGCCGAACGTGCGGGCGCCGGGCTGGCTCCCGCACGACCAGCTGTTGTCCGCGTGCGATGCGGTCGTGCACCACGGCGGGGCGGGCAGCTCGATGGTCTCGTTGACCAAGGCATTGCCGCAGATCGTGGTGCCGCAGCTCGGCGACCAGTTCGCCAACGCCGAACAGCTCGAACGACGCGGCATCGCCCACAGGATTGCGGTGTCCGACCTGTCCGAGGACGCCGTCGCCGAGGGCGTCGAGCGCGTTCTCGAGGACCCGGCGTACCGGAACAACGCCGCCGAACTCCGCTCCGAGATCGAGGCGATGCGCTCGCCCACCCGCGCGGTCGCCGAGTTCGAGAGCGCCGCGCGCGCCGCGAGCACCGGCGCTACGCCGCCGGAACCCGTCCCGGCGTCCTGACATCGCTGACCACACGAGGAGTTGAGGCATGTCGCCTGCCGCCTCCGGCAGTCTCGGCAGGATCCGCGAACGCGTCATCAGCACATCCCGGGGCCCGCTCAGCGCGCTCGAAGCACACCCTCCCGGCGAGGCGCTCGGCCGGATCGTGATGGTGACCGGATACCTGCACGACACGGACCTGTGGACCGTGCCGCTGGCGTTGCTGTCCCGCGCCGGGTACCGCTGCCTGGTGTACAACCACCTCGGGCAGCCCGGATCGGGACGGGTGTCCGAATCCGGTGCCTACGAGGTGCAAAAGCTCGCCGGTGATCTGTCGGACGTGCTCACCACCTGGACGGGCGGCGATCCGGTGCACCTGCTGGGCAGCTGTCTCGGCGGATTCGTCGCCCGCACGGCCGTGCTCGATGCGCCCCGCGCTGTCCGCAGCCTGACGCTGATCTCCTCCGGCCCCGGGCTCACCGCGTCCAAGTCCCCGGAGTTCCCGGACCACGTCCGGGAACTGCTCGCGAACGGCGGTCCGCGGGCGTTGTGGGAGGAGGTCTCCGGGTGGCTTCTCACGCACGGGCGGGAGGGCGGCCGCGCGTTCGACAGCTTCCGGCGCAACGTCCTCGACGCCGATCCCGAGCACCTGCTCGGATTCCCGGCGTCGCTGCGGAACCTGGATCCGCGGGAAGCGGACCTGTCCGCTGTGGACGTTCCCAAACTGGTCGTTCACGGAGGCGACGACGACACGTGGCCGCCGGACAGCATCGACCGCATGGCACGGCGGATCGGCGCGCGCAGCGCCGCGGTCGCGGGTGCCGGCCACGGTCCGCTGGTCGAACGGCCCGCCGCGACCACCGCGATGATCCGCGCGTTCCTGGAGAGCAGCCGCCCGGCCCTACCGGAACCCCCGGCCGACCCCTCACCCACCCCGTCCGGAAGGACAAGGACTGCGGGATGACATCGACGACCGACCTGCTCGGCGCGGATGAGCGCGCGCGCCTGTTCCAGCGCATCATCAAGCCGCGCGTCCTCGCCGACCCCTACCCCGACTACGCGGAGTTGTTCGGCGATACCCGCGTCCTGGAAAGCCCGCTGCCGCAGGTGTTGGACGGCATCCTCCTGTCGTCCTACGAGGACTGCCTGGACCTGGTGCGCAGCCGCTCGTTCGGGGCGCTGGACGCAGCGCACCTGGACATGCTCGGCCACGAGTGGCGCAGCAGCGGCGCGGAGCGGGTGGTTCGCCGCGCGGTGGGGTTCCGCAATTCCCCGCAGCACCAGCACTTCCGCGCAGCAATGGCTCCCCATTTCACGCCCCGCCGCATCGCGGCGCTGCGCGATTCGATCAGCGCGACGGTGGACGAGGTCCTCGGCTCGCTCACGGGACGCGAAGCCGACCTCGTGGCGGACGTGGCACGCCCGCTCCCCGCCGCGGTCATGGGTTCGGTGTTCGGAATCGACCGCAGCACGACGCGGGAGCTGGTCCGGTTGGGCGAGGACACCGGCGCCATCCTGGACCCGATCCGGTCACCGGCCCAGAACCGGCGCATGGAAGCGTCGACCCTCGCCATGGTCGAGATCTTCGACGGGCTGATCGCCGAACGCCGGGCCGCCCCCGACGACACCCTGCTGTCGTCCATCGTCGAGGCCTTCTCCCGGGACGGCGAGGAACACGAGGACCTGGTGGGGAACCTGGTTTTCCTGTTCACCGCAGGCCACGAAACCCTCACCGGGTTCCTCGGGCTGGCGTTGCGCGCGCTGCTGGACGAGCCCGCGCAGGCCGATCTGCTGCGGAACGACCCGGATCTGGCGTCCTCGGCGGTCGAGGAGCTGCTGCGCTTCGACGCTCCGGTGCAGATGTTATTCCGGATGGCCGACGAACCCGCGGTCCTCGGCGATCGGAAGGTGCAGCCTGGAACCCTTGTCATCGGTCTCGTAGGAGCTGCCCACCGCGATCCGCAGCAGTTCACCGCACCCGCCCGCCTCGACCTGACCCGCGACGGCGTGCGTCCGTTGAGTTTCGGCGCCGGGCCGCACTACTGCCTCGGAGCGGCGCTCGCGCGCCTCGAGGCCGAGGTCCTTCTTCCGCGCCTGCTGCGGGCGTTCCCCGGGATGCGCCCGTGCGGAAGTCCGCGGTTCCGTTCACCCGGTGTCGTCCTCCGCGGTCTGGAAACCCTGCCCGTCCTCCTACGCTGAGCGGGCCTGGGAGTGAGCGGTACCTGCTGCCCGACCCGGCCGGCGGTAGGTGGCTACCCGTTCGGGGACAGCGGGAACGGCAGCAGCGGGGCGCCGTCCTGCGGTGGCGGCACCCTCCCTGTGTGGCCATCTCCGGCGCTCTTCGCACTTGTGGAGGTTGCGCTTCGCACCCGAGATAAGTCCGGCCCGGATCAGAACTCGGAATACAGCCGGGCCGCCCACGTCATCATCGGTGACCTCATTTCGCGGCAGTGCTCCCAAACAGCAATCAGCCCCTATCGGCGTAGAACACCGATAGGGGCTGTGAACTGCTAAAATCGTGGTGCGCGATGCTGGGATTGAACCAGCGACCTCTACCGTGTCAAGGTAGCGCTCTCCCACTGAGCTAATCGCGCGAGGCGGAGGCGGGAATCGAACCCGCGTACAGGGCTTTGCAGGCCCTTGCCTAAGCCACTCGGCCACTCCGCCGCGTTGGGGCCTGTCTTGGGCCGTGATCCGTGCTGCCGAGCGCCGAGTGCCCGGAACCACCGGTACGGCCCGGAGGGTTTCCCAGAGCGGATGACGGGACTCGAACCCGCGACCCTCACCTTGGCAAGGTGATGCGCTACCAGCTGCGCTACATCCGCGTGCGCTGCGGTGAAAACTCCGTCCCGGCTGCCGGAGCCCATCGCCGCGTTGCACAGAGAACTTTAGACCACGCTCCGCGGAGCGATCAAAAGGGGGGTCGTCCACCCCGGACGAAGCCGCCGCCGAGCCGCTTCGCCCTGGTCAGAAAGCCGACTCGTCAGGACAGGTCGTGCGGGAGCAGCCGGGTCAAGGCGTCGTCGACGTTGACCCAGAGGTTCTCGTTGCCCGGCACGACGACGTCGTAGGTGCGGTCCAGGAAGTCCGCCAGCTCCTGCGCGGAAGCCTCGAACACGGCGTGCCCCGACGGGGAGCTGAGCTCGATCGTGACGACCTCGGGGTCGTCCACCGCAGGGCGGATACTCACGTCGCCCTCGCCTGCGTGCGCGATCAGCCCGTCGGCCAGCAGATCGCGGGCGAAGACCCACTCGACCCACCCGGCACGGCCGGTGCGGAACGCGGCGACCACGGCGTACGGATCGCGGGTGTCGTAACGCAGCTCCACCTGCACCGGCACGGCAGGCGTCTGCGGCGCCAGCAGGTCGAACACCGCTGTCGAACGGAGAGTCACGTGATCGTTTCGCATCGTCCTCGCCTTCCTAGCTCCCTCCCGGTCCGCTTATCGACCGAGCAACACAGTTGTGACGCCTCACCGGGGTACCGTGCTCGTCACCCGGCCATACATCACTCTTATGGGGCATACTGAACTTCGGAACGCGATCGGAAGGCTGCGCAGAGTGTTCACGTCGCTTCCCCCCGACCGTCATCGGCCCGCCACGCGCGCTCCGCATCCTGCATCGGACCACGGCTGCGACGGACCTCCCCCTGGCAACGCGGCAGCCAACATCGGAATTTCCCGACACCGACGTCGCAGGACGTAGTTCCAGGATAAGCGATGGGCAGGGCGCGACACGGGCTTCGCGCGCCGATGCTGAGACACTCGCCACGCGCATTCGCCGAGACGGACTAACCCCGCGATCCGCTCAACGCTCCGTGCGCGCCTGCGGACCACCCGGCCGGGGAGACCGGTGCCACAGTGTGACCAGGGTCGAAGTGCTCTGATCGCCGCGGTCGACGACTCGCGGCCGAAAGACGACCATGACTCCTGTCACATCCACCGCGACGTCACGCAACGGACGAACAGCGTTCACCGGGCCGGAGCAAGCGCGACCCGTACCCTGGCCCATACGGGTCGGCACCGGCTGCGTCGTTGCGCCCGGCGGGTTCGCCGACCATTCGCACCGCCACGAGACCGGCGGCGCCGATACGACCCAGCACCGACAGGCAGTGCCCGACACGACACTGGCAGGTGGATTCTGAGCAGGACGGCCGAGCCGGGACCGGACAAGATCGACATGAACTCCGGCGACGACGAACCGCCGAAGCCCCGGCGGCTGCACGGGTTGCGCACCAAGCTGCACGCCCGGCGCGAACGCATCCGGGCGAACCCGACGCTCAACCTGACCTACCGCATCGCACTCGGCGCGATCGGAACACTCGTGCTGGTCACCGGGATCCTGCTGATCCCGTACCCCGGCCCCGGCTGGCTCGTCGTGTTCGCCGGGCTCGGCATCCTCGCCACGGAATTCCACTGGGCGCACCGGGTCAACGTGTTCACCAAGCGCCAGTACCAGCGCTGGGTCCGCTGGCTCGGCAGGCAGCACTGGTGCACGAAACTCGCCGTCGCCGCCGTCACCGGGGCCATCGTGCTGGTGACGCTGTGGATGCTCGGGATGTTCTCGCTGGTCGGAAGCTGGTTCGGAGTGCGGTGGTCCTGGTTGGCCTCCCCCCTGTTCGGACCATGAGGACGGTGCTGTAAAGTTCTTCTTGTCGCCGGGAACGGTGACATCGGGCGATTAGCTCAGCGGGAGAGCGCTTCGTTCACACCGAAGAGGTCACTGGTTCGATCCCAGTATCGCCCACAGTTTGAATGTGGCCCCTGCCCGGTACGGGTAGGGGCCATATTCGTTTTGCGGGTGTGGCAATGAAAATCGCGATTCGTTGTGCAATGCCTGAAAAGTTTCTACCCGGCCCGGGACGCTCGGATCTGCCGTCGGAGTTCGGGTCGCCAGGGCGCGGGTCGTCGCCGTCATCGCGAGATTCCGCGCCCGGTCGACGAGTGGCCGCGGGGGCGCGAGCCCCGGCATCGGGACCGCGAGCGGGACGAACCCCAGCACCAGCACCGGAGGACGACGGCTCCGCATCGTCAGCGGTAGCCCTGCCAGCAATAGCCGGCAGGTTCGGGCCGACATGTCCCTGCGCGGGCGACACGCAGATTAGAACTCTCGCCACGGCGCCCCCATGCTGAACATCGACATCGCTGAGCCAGAAACAGCATCGGCCTCGAATGACGCTATCGCGGTCGTGCGTAGTCGATCGAGAGTGTGCAGATGCACGAGCGGCACTGGTGCTGCTGGACGACGCCGGACACTTCCCCGGCGAATCCCCCGGTGTTCACCAGCTCGTCGAAGTGATCCGTAGCTGCGCTCAAGCTTGATCGTGACCGGCGCGGTCAAGCGACGTCGTAGCGCGGTCAGGCGACGTCGTAGCGCGGGGCGGCGCGGAGCAGGAAGGACAGGTCGGTGCCCGCGGGCAGGTTCTGCGGCGGAGCGTGGCGGGTGAACAACCACGCCGCTTGTGCACCGCCGAGTTCGGCGCACCGGCCGCGCACCCGCAACCAGGAGTCCGGTCGCAAGCCGAGCACCGGAGCGTCGTTGTGCGCCAGGAAATCCACGATGCACTCATCGCGGGAGTCGCCGCCCGGGTCGGCATCGGGATAGCGCGGGTTGATCTGGAACGGCAGCAGGTTCAGCGCCGCGAACGACGCGGGCTGCAGCACCGCCATGTCGTTGCTGGTGCGCAGGCTCGGGCAGGCCAAGGTCGCTCCCGCACCGGCACCGAGGAAAGGTACCCCGGACAGCGCGGCGCGCCGCAGCTCCCGCATCAGGTCCTGCCGTTGCAGCGTGGCCAGCAACCGGAACGTGTTGCCACCGCCGAGGAAGACGACCTCCGCCGCGCGGATCGCGGCCACCGGGTCGGCCGCGCGGTGCAGGCCGTCGAGCTTGATGCCGACCGCGCTGAGCACCGAATGCGCGCTGCGCGCGTAGGTGTCGAAGTCCCGGCGGGCATAAGGCACGAACAACATCCGTTCCCGCCCGGCCATCAGCTCGGTCACCGCGGGCAGCGCGTGGTCCAGGAACCCCCTGCCCGGCACGTGCGAACTCGACAGCAGGAGAAGCTGCACCACCGTCTCCCCTCGGCGACTCCTGCACTGCTCGGGCACCTTACCGCCGGGTCTGGAGCCGGTGGGCCGGGACCGGCAGGATGGCCGCATGGCCGAGACCAACGACGTGACGATCATCGGCGGCGGCATCGTGGGACTGGCCACGGCCTACTCGCTGGCGCGCGACGGGCGGCGCATCACCGTGCTGGAGAAGGAGTCCGCGGTGGGCGCGCACCAGACCGGGCACAACTCCGGCGTGCTCCACAGTGGACTGTACTACCCGCCGGGCAGCGCGAAGGCCCGCTTCGCCCGCGCGGGGGCCGAAGCGATGTACCGGTTCTGCGCCGAGCACGGCGTGCCTGCGCGGCGGACCGGCAAGGTCGTCGTGGCCAGCACCGCGGAGCAACTCCCGCAACTCGCGGAACTGGCCCGCCGCGGCACCGCCAACGGCGTACGACTGTCCGAAATGGACAGTGCGGAGCTGGCGGAGCGGGAGCCGCACGTGCGCGGGCTGCGGGCGCTGCTGGTGCCGGACGCCGGGAGCACCGACTTCGGTGCGGTGTGCCGCGCGCTCGCCGAAGAACTCGCCGGTCGCGGCATCGAAGTCCGCGAGCGCACCGAGCTGCGGTCGGTCCGCCGCGACGGGCGCGGCCTGGTGCTGACCACGACCGCGGGCGAGTTCCGCTCGCGGGTCGCGGTGAACTGCGCGGGCCTGCACAGCGACACCGTCGCCGAACTGGCGGGCACGCAGCCGTCAGCGCGCATTCTGCCGTTCCGCGGCGAGTACTTCGAGACGACTCCGGAACGCCGCGACCTGGTGAACGCACTGGTGTATCCGGTGCCGGATCCGGCATTCCCGTTCCTCGGCGTGCACTTCACGCGCATGGTCGACGGTGGCCTGCACGTCGGGCCGAACGCAGTGCCCGCACTGGCTCGCGAAGGCTACGACTGGCGCACTTGGTCGACGGCGCACCTGCGCCGCTTGCTGACCGACCCCGGTCTGCGGGTGCTGGCGAAGAAGTACTGGCGCACCGGCGCCGGGGAGATCGCCCGCTCGGCCTGCAAACCGCTGTTCGTGCGTGCCGCGCAGCAGCTCCTGCCGGAGTTGCGCGGCCGCGACCTGGCGCGCGCCGAAGCCGGAGTGCGGGCGCAGGCGGTGCAGCCGGACGGCACGCTCGTGGACGATTTCCGCATCGACGAGGACGAGCACTGGGTACACGTGCTCAACGCGCCCTCCCCGGCGGCGACGGCCTCGCTGCTGATCGGCGAGGACATCGCCGCCAGGGTCGGGGCGAAACTGCCCGGCTGAGTCCGGCTCAGTAGTAGTCGCGGCGCTGGTAGTACTCGCGCTCGCGGTTGCGCGCCGCGTCGATGCGCACCCGGCGCACGACGCCGTGCAGTGCGCTGCTGACCAGCGTGACGATCAGCGCGCCCCAGAACGCAGCCCAGAAACCGTCGACGTAGAACGGCAATCGCAGCTCACCGGCCACGTAGCCGGTCAGCCAGAACAGCAGCGCGTTGACCACCAGCCCGAACAAACCGAGCGTGACCAGGTAGAGCAGGCAGCCGAAGGTCTTCGCGATCGGTTTGAGCACCGCGTTGACGATGCCGAACACCACCGCGACGACCAGCAGCGTGACGATCTTGGTCCCGGTGTCGGTGCTCGCGTCGCCGAGCTGGATTCCGGGCAGTGCGGTGGTGACCCACACCGCCACCGCGGTGATCAGGATGTGCAGCAGTACCGCCACGATGCGCCTTTCGGTGTCGATGCCTGTTGTCGAGTTCGGCGCACGCTACCGCCCCGCCCGACTCGGCCGTGGCCCGGCGGCCCGGGCCCGCGGCGAACCGGGGAAAACCGTCACAGGTGCACGGTGTTCATCGCCTGCTCCGGGTAGCGCTCGCCGACCGCGACGCCGACCGGCGCCACCGCCTCGATCGCGGCCAGTTCCTCGTCGCTGAGCTGCACGTCGGAGGCGCCGATGTTGTCCTCCAGGTAATTCAGCCGCTTCGTACCGGGGATCGGGACCACGTCCGCGCCCTGCGCGAGCACCCAGGCCAGCGCGAGCTGCGATGCGGTCACGCCCTTTCGTTCGGCGATCTCGCGCACCTTGTCCACGACGACCAGGTTGCGGTCGAAGTTCGCACCCTGGAAGCGCGGTGCGGTGCGCCGGAAGTCGTCCTCCGGCAGATCCTGCGGGCTGCGGATCGTGCCCGCCAGGAAGCCCCGCCCGAGCGGGCTGTAGGCGACGAACCCGATGCCCAGTTCCCGCGCGGTGGCGAGCACCCCGTTGTCCTCCGGTTCCCGGCTGAACAGCGAGTACTCGGTCTGCACGGCGGTGATCGGGTGTACCGCGTGCGCCGCGCGGATGGTCTCCGGAGCGGCCTCGGAGATGCCGAGGTGGCGCACTTTGCCCTGCTGCACGAGTTCGGCGAGCGCGCCGAATGTCTCGGCGACCGGCACGTCCCGGTCCACCCGGTGCTGGTAGCAGAGGTCGATGTGGTCGATGCCGAGCCGTCGCAGCGAACCGTCCACGCAGCGCCGCACGTATTCCGGCCGCCCGTTGATCCGCCCGGTGCGCGCGCCGTTCTCGTCCACCTCGTTGCCGAACTTGGTGGCCAGCACGACCTGCTCGCGGCGGTCCGCGATGGCGCGCCCCACGAGTTTTTCGTTCGTCCACGGGCCGTACACGTCGGCGGTGTCGAGCAGCGTCACGCCCGAGTCCAGTGCGCGGTGGATGACCCGGATCGACTCCTGATCATCGGCGGGGCCGTAGGCGTAGCTCATGCCCATGCAGCCGAGACCTTGCGCGGAGACCTCCAGTCCGCCGTCGTGATCGCCCAGTTGACGTCGTTGCATCACGTACCTCCTCTGCTCCCCGCAGGCGCGGCGGGACCGACTGGCCGGACCCTGGCACTCGGCGAAACTCCGGCACGTCCGAAACTACTGTCATCGGCGCAGTGCCGACCGCAGGCGAAGGTCACCGCCGCCGAGCGGTCGCCGCCGGCCTGCGACGACGCCGCGCGATCGGCTTCGATCGGACGACGCGTCCGCGTGTCGGCCCGAACGGATCAGGAACGGCCGGATCAGGAACGGACGGGCGGGCGCGAGGAGTCGACGAACCGGCGCGGGTTTCGAAAACGCGATCCCGGCTCAGGCCGGCTTCGCTCAGGCGAACATCTCCGCCATCAGGGCTTCGATCGCGTCCGTGCGGGCACGCTGCTCCGCCTGCTCGCAGGCCTCCACGAAGCGGAACACCAAACCTTCCCGCAACCCCCACGGGCACAGGTCCAGCTCGTCGACACCGGCCGCGCGCAGCAGCGCGTCCGCGGCCACCGCACCCGCCAGAATGCGCCGGGCGCGGCTGCGCGAAACACCGGGCAGCTTGCTCCGCTCCTGCTGCGAGAGTGCAGCCAGCCGCGGGATCCAGCGCCGCAGGTTCGCCCGAGCCAGCGTGTCCGGGTGGCGGACCAGCTTGTCGTCCGAGCTCGCGGCGAGCACCGCCAGCTGGCGCAGCACCTTCGACTGCCCCACCGACTGCCCGAGATCAGCATCGGCGAAGCGGGCCAGTGCGGGCGCGGCGATGTCGTCCACGGTGCGATGCAACGCCTCGACCACCTTCGGCGACGGAGGATCACCGGGCAGGTGCTCGCGGGTCAGCTTGGCCGCACCGAGCGGGAGCGAGATCACCTCGTCCGGGTACTGACCGGCGCCGGTGGCCACCTCGGCGGTGCCGCCGCCGATGTCGAAGGTGGTCAGCAAGGACCGCTCGCGGCCGTGCCAGCGGCGGGCGGCGTGGAAGCACAGCGCGGCCTCGGCTTGCGGGCTCAGCGCGCCGATCCGGCAGCCCGCCGCGCGCCCGAGACGTTCGCGCAGCTCGGCGCCGTTGGCGGCGTCGCGCACGGCGGCGGTGCCGAACGCGACCAGCGGGCCGGTGAGCCTGGACTCCGCGGCGCGCACGCATTCTTCGACGGCGCGCACGGCTTGTTCGGCGCCGGCCTCGGTCACGTGCCCGTCCGGGCGGGTGTGGTCGGCGAGCCGGGTCTTGGCCTTGTGGCTCCACGAGGCTCGGGGCAGCCGGGCGCGGTCGAGGTCGACCAGTTCCAGGCGTGCGGCGGTGGAGCCGATGTCGAGCAGTCCGAGCTTCATACCACCCTCACGTGCCCTCCGGCCGGAGCTTCGCAAACAGCGGCCCCGGTGCGGCACGGCGCGAGCATCCGGCAAGAGCGGAGAACGAGAACCATGTACGGATCATGCCGCATGAACACTCTCCGTTCATCGCCCGTTCGGCGTTTCTTGATCCGTAATCAACGTCACGGCCACCGGCGAAGCTCGCACTACCTGTGTCACACAAGTGGTGTTAGAAAGGGCTCCCCGGGAGCGGTCCGCGGCCGATAACCTCGGGAGACCCGGCGGAGCGGCCGGAACCCGGCGCCGCCCGCCCGCAGCCACGGAGAGGACGACCATGCGCATCGGGATGCCGCTGAACTACAGCGGGGGCTTCAAGGAAACCGTCGACGAACTGGCCACCTACGAGAAGGCGGGCCTGGACATCGTCTACGTCGCGGAAGCGTATTCGTTCGACGCGGTCAGCCAGATGGGCTTCATCGCCGCGCGCACCGAACGCCTCGAGATCGCCTCCGGCATCCTGCAGATCTACACCCGCACACCCACGGCCACCGCGATGACCGCGGCCGGAATGGACTTCGTCTCGGACGGCCGGTTCACCCTCGGCATCGGCGCCTCCGGCCCGCAGGTGATCGAGGGCTTCCACGGCGTGCCGTACCAGGCGCCGCTCGGCCGCACCCGCGAACTGGTCGACATCTGCCGCCAGGTGTGGCGCCGCGAGCGCGTGCAGCACGACGGCAAGCACTTCCAGATCCCGCTGCCCGAGGGGCAGGGCACCGGCCTGGGCAAACCGCTGAAGCTGATCAACCACCCGGTGCGGGAGAACATCCCGATCATGATCGCCGCGATCGGGCCGAAGAACGTGGCGATGGTCGCCGAGATCGCCGAAGCGTGGGAACCGATCTTCTACGTCCCGGAGAAGGCCGCCGACGTGTGGGGCGAGTCGCTGGCGGCGGGCAAGGCCAAGCGCGATCCGCAGCTCGGCGAGCTGGACGTGGTCGCGCAGGCGCCGCTGGCCATCGGCGAGGACGTGGCCTCGCTGGCGGACTCGATCCGCCCGATGCTGGCGCTCTACATCGGCGGGATGGGCGCCAAGGGCAAGAACTTCTACAACGACCTGGCGCGGCGCTACGGCTACGAGGCCGAAGCTGCCGAGATCCAGGACCTGTACTTGGACGGCAAGAAGGACGAGGCCGCAGCGAAGGTGCCGGACGAGCTGATCTCGCAGACGACGCTGATCGGCTCCGAAGAGCACGTGCGCGAACGCCTCGCCGCCTACAAGCAGGCAGGGGTCTCCACGCTGAACGTGACCCCGCTGGCCGGGACGTTCGAGGAGCGCACCAAGCTGATCGAGAAGGTCCGCGAACTCTCCGACGAGGTGTGATCGGCTGGGCCGGGCCGCGCGCCCGGCCCACCTCAGCCGTTGAGGACGCGGATCGGTGAGCCGTCCAGGTAGGCCCGGACGTCCTCCACCGTCTCGGCGTAGAAAGCCTCGTAGGTACCCGTGGTGACGTAGCCGATGTGCGGGGTGAGCACGGCGTTCGGCACCTCGCGCCACGGGTCGTCGGCGGGCAGCGGGTCGCGGCCGAACACGTCCACGCCCGCGCCGGCGATCCGGCCTTCGCGGAGGGTTTCGCGCAGCGCGGGTTCGTCCACGATCGGGCCGCGCGAGGTGTTGATCAGGTAGGCGGTCGGGCGCATCAGCGCCAGCTCGTCCGCGCCGACCAGGCCGCGGGTGCGCTTGCTCAGCACGGTGTGGATGGTCAGCACGTCGGAGTCGCGGAACAACCGGTCCTTGTCCACCCGCAGCGCGCCCACCTCGGCGGCGGCTTGCTCGGTGAGGTTCTCGCTCCAGGCGATCACTTCCATCCCGAGCGCCAGGCCGACCGTCGCGACCTGGCTGCCGAGCCGGCCCAGCCCGAGCACGCCCAGCGTCCGCCCGGCCAGTTCCACGCCGACGCCGCGCTGCCAGCCGCCTTCGCGCACCGAGCGGTCGTGCGCCGGGATGTCGCGGGTGACGGCCAGGATCAGCCCCCAGGTCAGCTCCGCGGTCGCCTGCCACGAGCCACCGCGGGTGCCGGAGACGGTGACGCCGAGTTCGGCTGCCGCCGCCATGTCGATCGACGCGTTCTTCATGCCGGTGGTGACCAGCAGCTTCAGGTTCGGCAACGCTTCGAGCAGGGCGCGCGGGAACGGCGTGCGCTCGCGCATCGCGGCGATCACGTCGAACGGTTCGAGGCGGCGCACCAACTCGTCGTGATCGGTGCTGGTCTCGTGGAAGAACGCGACTTCGGCGGGCAGCGAGTCCCAGTCGGCGTAGTCCCGTGCGACGTCCTGGTAGTCGTCGAGCACCGCGATCCGCATTGCGCTCCTCCTTCGCCGGGTTGCCCACGATCGTAGATCGTGCGCCGCGGGCACCGCTCCGGCGGATCTTCGACATGGCCGGTCGCGCCCCGGCGCGCGATAGGAGACAACGGCGGCCGGCGCGGGAGAGACTGCCCGGGTGACTCGATCCAGCCTGCTGCACCTGCTGCCGCTGCGCGCGTTCCACTCCGCGCCGGAGACCATCGGTTCCCCGTCGCTGCACAGCGAGGGTTTCGTGCACTGCTCCCCGGACATCGCCACGACGCTGGCGGTGGCGAACACGCTCCACCGGGACACCGAGGAGCCGATGGTCGCCTTGGAGCTCGACCCGGATCGGCTCGCAGCGCCGGTCCGCTGGGAGCCCGCAGCGCCCGCTCCGCCCGCCGGTGTGCCGTCGGACGCCCTGTTCCCGCACGTCTACGGCCCGCTGGAGCGCGACGCGGTGATCGGGCTGTAGTCCGCGCGCCGCGATCCGCAAGGCAGGTACGTGGGGCTGGAGACGCGTAGCCGGACCGCGGAAGAACTGGATCTGCTGCCGCACCCGGAGGGCGGTTGGTACCGCCGGACCTGGACGAGCCCGGTGCCGGTGGAACCGGACGGGCGCGGGAGCAGGCCGTCGGCGACCGCGATCTACTTCCTGCTCACGCCCGGCCAGTCCTCGGCGTGGCACGTGGTGGATTCGGCCGAGATGTGGCTGTGGCACCGCGGCGGGCCGTTGACGCTCTCGCTCGGCGGGGACGGCGCGGTGCCTGCGGAGCGGCCGCGGGAACACGTGCTCGGCGTCGGTGCCGGTCAAGATCCTCAGGTGCTGGTGCCTGCCGGGACCTGGCAGCGGGCGGTGGCGTCGGCGACGGTGGAATCGCTGGTGACCTGCATGGTCTCCCCCGGCTTCGACTTCGCCGACTTCCGGGTGCTGTGAACCGAGGCGCGCGGCGCCGCGAAGCTCGGAGGAGGTTCGGCGGCCGGCGGGACCACGACGGTCACCTGCCTGCGAGGCAGGTTCCGGGCCGGGAAGGTGCACGAGCGCTGCGGAGTGTTCGCGGGGGCGGTCCGGCGGGCTCGTCCGCGGCCGGGATGGCCGAGCATCCGCGCCTCGAACCAGCACAGCGCGATGAGCGACCCGAAGATCGTTCCGATGCCCAGCGACGCCGCCACCGCGAAGACCGCCAGCGTGTTCAGCACCGACTTCACCCCCGAAAAGCCATTCGTGCCCTGCGCTTTGGCGGAGTCCGCTCGGGCCGGCGGGCGCCGCGCCGGTTCTCACCGTAGGTCCGGGGCGGTACCGGTGCCGGACACCGACGAGGGCGCAATCCCATCGAGGGACTTCAGTTGCGCGGAGGTTTGCTCGTCCGTCCACCTCCGAGCGATCACGTTCTCGGAGGCCAAGTCCTTGATCAGGCGATTCGGCGATTCTGGGCGCTACTATCGAGTGATGGCGGCGGCAGTTCGGGGGCGTCGCGGTCGGTGACCACCGATCTCGCCCGATGTTGTGACCTGACCCGCGTCCAGGCAACCGGCGCGGGAACTCGCGCGTGCCCCGGGTGATCGCCGCCGCCGTACTCGCACAGCCTGGAGGTTTTGGTGAAGGGCTACGCCGTGCATCTGCTCTGCCACCTGCTCGCGATCATCTGCGGAGCCGCGGCCGGGATCGCGGGCGCGCTGTGGTGGTTCCTGGGCAGCGCACCGGGGTTGTGGGCCGCGGTGGCAGCGCTGGTGCTCGGCGTGCTGGTGCTGGTCATGCAGTGGTCGGTCATCCGCGCCGCCGAGCCCGAGCGGCCGCAGCGCCGGGGAGGTACCCGGCCCGGTATGCCGCAGGCGGTGGCGCACGACGGGTCCACGCGCAGCGAGATCGCCCCGCCGAGCAGGTGGGGCTGAGCGGAGCCGATCACATCTTGAGAAGACCGGATCAGCGGCTGGATGGGCCGTTCCGGCACGTGCTCGGATGAGTTCGAGTCCCGGGAGTTCGGGACTCCCCCGCAGCCGAGGACGGACTCGATGCCCGCTCAGTTCTCCCGCCGCAGGTTCGCCCGCCGCGCACTGGGCGCGGCCGGTTCGGCCGCCGTCGCCGCCACCGGTCTCGTCCGGGAGTCGCGCACCTCGCTGGACGGTGCTTGGTCGTTCGGCCCGCTGCCGCCGGGCACGGACCCGGCCACCGTCGACGACCACCAGCTGTCCACAGTGGCCGTTCCGCACACCGCGGTGGAGCTGTCCTGGGGCGACTGGGACCCGGCTCGGTGGGAACAGCGGTGGCTGTACCGCAAGCGGTTCACCGCGCGAACCGAGCCGGGGCTGCGGCATTTCCTGCGCTTCGAGGGCGCGCTGACCTCGGCGCACCCGGTGCTCAACGGGCGAGCGCTGCAGCCGCACGCCGGTGGCTACCTGCCGTTCGAGCGGGAGGTCACGGCGCTGCTGGGGGCGCAGAACGACCTGGACGTCGTGGTGGACGGCAGCTTCGACACCGAGGTGCCGCCGAACGGTGAGTCCTCGGACGGGAGGCCGTCGAGCACCGCGGTGGATTTCTGGCAGCCCGCCGGTCTCTACCGCGAGGTGTCGCTGCGCAGCGTTCCGGCCGATCACGTGCGGGACGTGTTCGCCGAGCCCGTGCACGTGCTCGACGCCGCCCGGCGCAAGCTCCGGGTGCGGTGCGAACTGGACCTCGCGCGGGGCGGGAATTACCTGCTGCGCGCGGAAGTTCGCCGGGGTGCCGAGTCGTTCGGCCGGGCCGAGCGGCCGATCCGATCACCCGCGGGCAGGCATCCCGTGGAACTCGCGGTCGGCGATCTCGCGGACGTGCAGTTGTGGGAGCTGGACGCGCCGCACCTCTACGACGTGGTGGTCACGCTCGTCCGGGCTGGTCAGCCGGTGCACCGGCGCCGGGCGCGCACCGGGTTCCGGGAAGCGCGCTTCGACCGCGACGGGTTCCGGCTCAACGGCGTGCGCAGGCAGCTGTTCGGGGTGAACCGGCACCAGTTCTATCCGTTCGCGGGGGCGGCGATGCCCGCGCGGGTGCAACGGCGCGACGCCGAGATCCTGCGCAACGAGCTGAACTGCAACATGGTGCGCTGCTCGCACTACCCGCAGCACGAAGCGTTCCTGGACGCCTGCGACGAACTCGGTCTGCTGGTGTGGGACGAACCGCCGGGCTGGCAGCACCTCGGCACCGGCCGGTGGGCCGAACGGGCCTATCGCGATGTGCACGACATGGTGGTGCGCGACCGCAATCATCCTTCGGTCGTGCTGTGGGCCGCACGGCTCAACGAAACCCCCGGCGACGCCGGGTTCTACCGCCGCACCGACCGGCTGGCGAAGGAGCTGGACGGTTCGCGGCAGACGACCGGCGCGGTGCTGCAGGCCGACCACGGCACGACGGATTTCCAGCACGACGTGTTCGCCTGCAACGACTACTCCGCGAGCACCGGGCCGGACGGTCGCCTGCGGCCGGAACTGGCGCCGGCGCGCCGAGATTTCCCGTACCTCGTGAGCGAGGCCGTTGGCACACTGTCCGGACCGGCGACGTTCTACCGGCGCACCGACGACCAGCCGACCCAGCAGGGCCAGGCGCTCGCGCACGCGCGGGCGCACGACCTCGCGCTCGCGGACCGGCGCTACGCGGGAGTGCTGAGCTGGGCCGGTTTCGACTACCCGTCCGGCAACGGCAACGTGTTCCGCGGTGTGAAGTGGCCGGGCGTGCTGGACCTGTTCCGGGTGCCGAAGCCGGGCGCGGCCGTCTACCGGTCCCAAGTGGATCCGTTGCGGCGCTTGGTGATCGAGCCGTCGTTCCACTGGGATCTGACCGGTTCGCACCCGGTGGGCGAGCTCGGAGCGCGGGCGGCGATCTGGTCCAATGCGGACCGGCTGGAGCTGTTCCTGGACGACCAGCCGCTCGCGTCGCTGCTCCCGGCGCGCGACGAGTTCCCGAATCTGCCGTATCCGCCGTTCTTCGCTGATTTCTCCACAGTGGACGGCATGCCGGAGTTGCGGATCGATGCCCACCTCGGCGGCCGGATGGTGCGCAGCCGCCGGTTCTCGGCCGACCGCGGGGCCGACCGGCTCGCGCTGCGCACGGACGACCGCAGCATCGCCTCCGGCGGCGCGGACGCCACGCGCGCCGAGATCCGCGTGGTGGACCGCTACGGCGCCGATCGCGCCGGTACACCCGGTGATGTGGCGCTGGAAGTGACCGGTCCGGCGGTGCTCGTCGGCAGCGATCCCTTCCCGCTGGCCGAAACCGGCGGGGTCGGTGCGGTCTGGCTGCGCAGCCGACTCGCAGGCACCGGGCCGGTCACGCTGACCGCGCACCACCCGACCGCGGGGTCCGCCCGCGCCGCGATCGAGGTCCACGGTCCGCCTGCACCCACGTGAACCCGCGCTCAGCCGACCGGCACGAGCACGGAGCGGGTCTGCCGGGCGATCTCCAAGTCCTCGCGGGCATCGACCAGGACGGTCCGGACACCCGCGCCCGACGCGGTCAGATCAGCGTCGTCGCTGGTAGCTGCATTGCGGTCCTCGTCGATCTCGACTCCGAGGAACCCGAGCCCGGCAGCGAGATCAGCCCGCAGCGGTGGCTGATGCTCCCCGAGCCCACCGGTGAACACCAGCACGTCCAGCCCACCCATGACCGCCACCATCGCGCCCGCGTGCCGGATCAGGCTGTGCGTGAACACGTCGTAGGCCAGCGCCGCGTCCCGGTCGCCGTCGTCGCGGGCAGCGAGCACGTCCCGGAGATCGCCGGAGGTTCCGGACAACCCGGCCAAGCCCGCGCGCTTCTGGATCGCGGTGAACAACTCGTCCACCTGGACCCGGCCGCTGGTGAGCAGCCAGCCCAGCAGACCGGGATCCACCGATCCGCTGCGGCTGGCCATGACCAGCCCTTCGTCCGGGGTGAAACCCATCGTCGTGTCCACGCACCGGCCGTCGCGCACGGCCGCGAGCGAGGCGCCGGAACCCAGGTGGCAGGTCAAGATCCGGCCTTGCTGCGACTGCGACCCGGCAAGCTCGGCACCGCGGCGCGCCGCGTAGCCGTGCGAGAGGCCGTGGAACCCGTAGCGGCGCAGCGACCACTGCTCGTTCCACTCCTTCGGCAGCGCATAGGTGGCGGCGGCTTCCGTCAGCGTGCTGTGGAAGGCGGTGTCCACGCACACCACCGAAGGCGTTCCCGGAGCGCACTCCTCCGCCGCGCGGATCCCGTCCAGCGCCCGCGCCTGGTGCAGCGGAGCGAGATCGGTCAGCGTCGACAAGTAGTGCACGAGGTTCTCGTCCACCACCGCGGGCCCGGTCACCTGCGTGCCGCCGTGCACCACGCGGTGCCCGATAGCGTCGGCGCCGTGCTCGGCGAAGAAGTCGCGGATCGGCTCGTTCTCGCCCTGCCAGCGCTGCACGTCGTGCGCGGCGAGCTGCTCGTCGTCGTCGAGCAGCCGCAGCTTCAGGCTGCTCGAGCCCGCGTTGACCGTCAGCACCCGCATCAGGACTCCCACTTCCAATCCCGCACCTCTGGCATGTCCTCGCCGTAGGTGGTCACGTGGTGCCGGTGCTCGATGAGCTTGTCCTTGAGCTCCTCGCGTGCGTAGCCCGCCCGCTCGCCGAGCCGCGGTACCCGGTCGATCACGTCGATCGCCAGGTTGAACCGGTCGATCTCGTTGAGCACGCACATGTCGAACGGCGTGGTCGTGGTGCCTTCCTCCTTGTAACCGCGGGCGTGCAGGTTGGGGTGGCCGCGCCTGCGGTAGGTCAGCCGGTGGATCAGCCAGGGATAGCCGTGGTAGTTGAAGATGATCGGCGTGTCCGTGGTGAACAGCGCGTCGAACTCCACATCGGACAGACCGTGCGGGTGTTCGCGCTCGTCCTGCAGGCGCATCAGGTCCACCACGTTGACCACGCGCAGCCGCAGGTCCGGGAAGCGGCGCCGCAACCAGTCCACCGCGGCCAGCGTCTCCATCGTCGGCACGTCGCCCGCGCAGGCCATCACCGCGTCGGCGGGCTCGCCGTCGCCGTCGTTGCTGGCCCAGTCCCAGATGCCGATGCCCTTGGTGCAGTGCACCACCGCCGAGTCCATGTCCAGGTATTGCGGGGCGGCTTGCTTGCCCGCCACCACGACGTTGATGTAGTCGCGGCTGCGCAGGCAGTGGTCGGTGACCGACAGCAGCGTGTTCGCGTCCGGCGGCAGGTAGACGCGCACCAGCTCGGCCCGCTTGTTCACCACGTGGTCGATGAATCCCGGGTCCTGGTGCGAGAAGCCGTTGTGGTCCTGGCGCCAGACGTGCGAGGTCAGCAGGTAGTTCAGCGAGGCGATCGGCTGGCGCCAGCCGAGCCGCTTGGCGACCTTCAGCCACTTCGCGTGCTGGTTGAGCATCGAGTCCACGATGTGCGCGAACGCCTCGTAGCAGGAGAACAACCCGTGCCTGCCGCTGAGCAGGTAGCCCTCCAGCCAGCCCTGGCAGGTGTGCTCCGAGAGCACCTCCATGACCCGGCCTTCCGGGGCCAGCGACTCGTCGTCCGGTTCGATCCGGCCCATCCAAGCCCGCGGGGTCGCCTCCAGGATCGCGTCCAGCCGGTTGGAGTTGTTCTCGTCCGGGGCGAACACGCGGAAGTTGCTCTCCGCCTCGTTGCGCCGCATGACGTCGCGCAGGAAGGTGCCGAGCACCCTGGTCGCCTCGCCGTCGGTGGCGCCCGGGTCCGGCACCGGCAGCGCGTAGTCCCGGAAGTCCGGCATCCGCAGACCGCGCAGCAGGTGTCCGCCGTTGGCGTGCGGGTTCGCGCTCATCCGCCGCGCGCCCCGGGGATGCTGCTCGCGGACCGGCTGCGCGGGCCTGCCCTCGGAGTCGAACAGCTCGTCCGGTTCGTAGCTGCGCAGCCAGTTCTCCAGCAGCCGCAAGTGGTCGCGATCGTTGCGCGGGTCGCTGATCGGGATCTGGTGCGCGCGCCACGTGCCCGCGACCCGCGCACCGTCCACAGTGTCCGGACCGGTCCAGCCCTTCGGGCTGCGCAGCACGATCATCGGCCAGGTGGGCCGGTCGGTCACACCGTCCCGGCGAGCGCGGGACCGGATCGCGTCGATCTCGTCCAGGCAGCGGTCCAGGGTCGCGGCGAACAGCTGGTGCATCTCGGCGGGTTCCGAGCCGGCGACCACGAACGGCTCGTACCCGTTGCCGCGCAACAGGTTCAGCAGTTCGGGCTCGGAGATGCGGGACAGCACCGTCGGGTTGGCGATCTTGTAGTCGTTCAGGTGCAGGATCGGCAGGACCGCGCCGTCGCGCGCCGGGTCGAGGAACTTGTTCGAGTGCCAGCCGGTGGCCAGCGGGCCGGTCTCGGCCTCGCCGTCCCCCACCACGCAGGCGACCGTGAGGTCCGGGTTGTCGAACGCGGCGCCGTAGGCGTGCGCGAGCGAGTAGCCGAGTTCGCCGCCTTCGTTGATCGAGCCCGGCACTTCCGGCGCCACGTGGCTCGGCACGCCACCGGGGAAGGAGAACTGCGTGACCAGCCGGCGCATCCCCTCGAGGTCCTGGGCCACGTCCGGATAGATCTCGCTGTAGGTGCCCTCCAGCCACGCGGCCGCGACCAGGCCCGGACCGCCGTGCCCCGGGCCGGTCACGTAGATCATGTCCAGGTCCCGGGAACGGATCGCCCGGTTCAGGTGCGCGTAGATGAACGTGAGGCCGGGCGTGGTGCCCCAGTGCCCCAGCAGCCGCGGTTTGACGTGCTCCGGGCGCAGCGGTTCCCGCAGCAGCGGGTTGTCCATCAGGTAGATCTGCCCGGCCGAGAGGTAGTTCGCCGCGCGCCACCACTGGTGGACGCCCTGCAGTTCCCGCGAGTCCAGGTACTCGGTCCGGCCGGCGGTCACCGTCGCGGTTGCCATCCGCGAACCTCCTTGGCGGACGCCGTGAGTGCTGTTCACCTCAGTGCGTTCCCCGTTCGCGGCGATCGCAACCCGCCTCAGCCGAGGCGCACGACCTCGCCGGTCGCGGCCGAGCGGCGCGCCGCGTCGATGATCTCCAGGCCGACGATCGGGCCGACCGGGTCCACCGGCGGCGGCGTGCCGTTGCGCACCGCCGCGGCCAGCGCGTCGTAGAACTCCTGGTAGGCGCCGGGCACCGTCGGCACCGGCCGGGAATCCTGCACCGTGCCCAGCACTCCCCAGGACTCCTCGGGCTCCTCGCCCCAGCCCGGACCGGGCCGTTCCCCCGCGCGCAGCGCCGCTTCCTGCGGATCGAGGCCGAACTTGGTGTAAGCGCCGCGACCACCCAGCACCCGCAGCCGCGGACCGTGCTGGGCGGCGACCTTGCTGACCCACAGGTGCGAGCGGACGCCGCCGGAGTGCGTCAACGCCACGAACGCGTCGTCGTCCACTTCGACGCCCGCGCGGCGCGCGGCCACCTCCGCGTAAACCGACTCGACCGGCCCGAACAGCGCCAACGCCTGGTCGATCAGGTGGCTGCCGAGGTCGTAGAGCACGCCACCCGCGTCCTGCGCGCCACCGGACTCCCGCCAGCCGGACTTCGGCGTCGGCACCCAGCGCTCGAACCGGGACTCGAACCGGTGCACCGCGCCGAGCTCGCCGTCCGCGATCAGCTCGGCGGCGGTGCGGAAGTCGTTGTCCCACCGGCGGTTCTGGAAGACCGTCAGCGGCAGTCCGCGTTCCCGTGCGAGCTCGACCAGCTCGCGTCCCTCGTCGGCGGTCGGCGCGAACGGCTTGTCGACCACCACCGGCAGGCCGGCACGCAGCGCGGCCCTGGTGTGCTCGCCGTGCGCGCGGTTCGGGCTGGCCACGACCACGAGATCCAGATCTTCGCGGTCCAGCATGGCCTGCACGTCGGGGACGATGGCCGCACCCGGGTACTCGGTCTGGACCCGCTCACGGCGCTCCGGCGAGCCGGTGACGACCGTCGCCAGCCGCAGCTGCGGGTTCGCCGCGATCAGCGGCGCGTGGAACACCGCGCCAGCGACACCGAAACCGATCAAGCCCACCCGCAGTTCAGCGCTCATGCGGCCATTAGATCAGCCCGCTGAACCGATCCAAGGGCGCCGTCGCACGGTGCTCCGGTCACACCGGCGCTTCGGGCCCGCCCAGCCTGCCCGGGGAGACCAGACCGGTCTCGTAGGCGGTGATCACCAGTTGGGTGCGCGAGCTCAGGTGCAGCTTCTGCATCACGTGGTACAGGTGCGATTTCACGGTCAGCTCGGCCAGTCCCAGCTTGCGCGCGATGTCCGCGTTCGAACCGCCGCGGGCGACCTCCAGCAGCACGTCGCGCTCCCGGTTCGTCAGCCCGCTGAGCTCGCTGGAAGCATCGCGCACCCCCAGCGAGGCGAACCGGGTGAGCAACCGCCGGGTCACTCGCGGGGCCAGCAGCGCCTCCCCCGCGGCCACGGTGTACACCGCGCGCACCAGCTCCTCCGGCGGCGCGTCCTTGAGCAGGAATCCGCTGGCCCCGGCCCGCAGCGCGGCGTAGACGTACTCGTCGAGGTCGTGCACCGTCAGCATCAGCACCGCGGTGCGGCCCTCGGTGTCGCCGATGATCTCGCGGGCGGCGCTGATCCCGTCGGTGCCCGGCAGCCGCTCGTCCATCAGCACCACGTCGTGGCGGCGCCTGCGCACGGCGGCGATCGCCGCGTCCCCGTCCTCGGCTTCGGAAAGCACCCGAAGTCCCGGGTCGGCGGACAGCAACGCGACCAGTCCCGCGCGGATCATGGCTTGGTCGTCGGCGACCAGTACGGTCGTTTCGGCCGGGCACTCCACCGCCGGACCTCCTGTCGTTCGGCTTCACCGGCGCACCGGCGGGATTTCCGGGTCAGGCAAGGTCCGAATTTTCGGCGCACGGTAGCACGGCGGCCAAGTGGAATCCGTTCGCAACGGGATGCGCGGTGAACGTTCCGCCCAGCAGCGCGGCCCGTTCCCGCAGGCCGACCAAGCCCTGCCCGGAACCGCCGCGCGGTGCCTGCACGGGCAGCGAGCCGAACGCCTGACCGGTCGCGTGGTTGGTCACTTCCAGCCGCAGCACACCGCTGCCGTAGTCCAGCAGCACTCGCGCGTAGCCGGACGGGGCGTGCTTGAGCACGTTGGTCACGGCTTCCTGCACGATCCGGTAGGCGGCCATCTCCACGCCCGGCCCCAGCTCGCGGACCTCGCCGCGCCGGTCCAGCCGCCACACCACGCTGGTGCCGCGCACCGAATCCACCAGGTGGTCCACCTTGTGCAGGCCCGGCACCGGCTGGCGGCCCGGCCGGTCGGCGTCCGCGCTCGGGCCCATGTAGAGACCATTGCGTCCCTCTGCCGTGGAGACTGCTGTGAAGTCGAAGTCGCGTTCCGTGCCACCGGTGATCGGCAC